>JAQTLG010000308.1 GCA_028715025.1 Dehalococcoidia bacterium
ATCCTGCGGCGCGCGCTGCATGACCGTCTGCCCCAAGCACGCGATAGGTATCACGGACCAGGGTGTACCGCTTATAGATATTGAAAAATGCACCGGTTGCCGCAGGTGTATAAAGATCTGCCCGGCAGAGGCCATCGAGATATATTACACGCCTGAACAGCTCAAGCTGCTGGAAGAACTGGCCGCCCAGGGACAGAAAATAGATATGCAGGAAACTGACGAGGAAGAGGTAGCGGCCGGCAACGGCCTGTACCGGGGAGTCTGGGTATTCGTTGAGCAGACCGACGGCATACCGGCAGTTGTCTCATGGGAACTGCTGAGTGTGGGTCAGACCCTGGCCAAACAGCTTAAAGTGGAGCTTTGCGCCGTTGTCATCGGTGAAAAGGTTGAGGGGATGTGTAAAGAGGCCTTTGCTTACGGCGCCGAAAAAGTTTATCTTATGGACTCGGCGGTCTACCGCTACTACCGCACGGAGCCTTATTTCAAGGCGCTTTGCTACCTGGTCAACCGGTACCATCCGGAGATCGTCCTGATCGGCGCCACCGGTGTGGGAAGGGATATGGCGGGAGCGGTGGCCACAGAGCTGCGCACCGGTTTGACGGCCGATTGCACCGGATTGACAGTGGACAACGAAAGACGGCTGTTAATGCAGACGCGCCCGGCCTTCGGTGGCAATATCATGGCCACCATAGTCACCGAGAAGTCATGGCCTCAGATGGCTACCGTCAGGCCGCATACCATGCATATGCATGACAAGGACGAATCACGCAGCGGCGAGATCGTGCGGGAGTGGCTGGATATCAAGGAGGATGAGGTGGCCACCAAGGTGATCGAGATTATCGATCGCAGGACGGGCAATGAGATTGACATAACGGCTGCTGATGTAATTGTCTCGGGAGGCCGTGGATTGCAGGCGGCAGAGAATTTCCGCTTGCTGCAGGAACTGGCCGATGAGCTCGGTGGCGTGGTGGCCTGTTCACGCAGCGTGGTGGATGCAGGCTGGATGCCGTCCGAGCGCCAGGTAGGACAGACCGGTAAGACGGTGCGCCCGAAAATTTACATTGCATGCGGCATCAGCGGGGCGATACAGCACATCGTGGGCATGCAGAACTCGGATATCATCATCGCCATCAACCGCGATAGAAATGCGCCCATCTTCGAGGTAGCGCATTACGGGCTGGTCGGCGATCTGTCCAAAATAGTCCCGTCGCTGACACGGCAGATAAAGGCCCTGCGGGCCGGTAGTAAAAGTTGAGCAGGCAGGATTTGAAAAGGAGAACTATATGCAGGGCCAGGTGATGATATTCGCGCTATTCTTCAGCGTCGCTGTCCTTTTCTTTATCGGGAGCTGCTGGTACAGGTTCCGGCTGGTGGCGCTGGGCAGGCCGGACAACCGTTTCGACCATATGGGACGGCGAATCTGGAATATGCTGGTCTATGCCTTTGGACAGAAGCGCGTTCTGACCGGGAGTTATCCCTTCGGGCTGAACCACGTGGTCTTCTTCTGGTGCTTTATTACCTTGCTGATAGCCAATGCCGTGTTCCTGCTGCAGGGGTTGTTCCCCCAATATATATCGTTGTCGCTGCTGCCTGATGGTCTGAATTATACGCTGGTTTTCATATTTGATATCGTATCCCTGCTGGCGCTGCTGGCCGTTCTTATCGCCATGGGCCGGCGGCTGCTTTTCCCGCCGCGCTACATAGACGCCCGCTCGCCCGATGCCTTCGTCATCCTCGGGCTGGTGGCCATTCTCATGCTGGCCTACTTCGGTCTCAACGGCAGCGAGATAGCGCTGGGCAGCCGGCAGGCCGCCCGGTTTATGCCCGTCTCCGGCTTTGTGGGTGGCGTCCTTATGGGATCCATCCCGGCAGCGGTATTGCCGACCGTGGTCATTGTTTTCTGGTGGGTGCATGCAGTTGCGCTGTTGGGCTTTCTCGATTACCTGCCCTACAGTAAGCACATGCACATCCTGACCGCTATCCCCAACTGCTTTTTTTCCAATGCGGGAACGGTTAATACCATAGCACCCGAGGTTTTTGCTGCGGGTCTCAGCTACGGCGTAAACCGCGTTGACCAGTTTCGCTGGAAGGACCTCTTCGACGCCTATTCGTGTACCGAATGCGGGCGCTGCAACGACAACTGCCCGGCCACCATCACGGGCAAGGCGCTCAATCCGCGCCTGGTCATGCACGATATTAAAATCAATTTGCTGCACAACGGGCCGGCGCTGGAAAAAAACCGGGTACCCGGCGTGCCCCTCATCGGTCAGGATTGCGAAGGCAGCGTGGGGGAGGAAGCCATCTGGGACTGCACCACCTGCGGCGCCTGCATGGAAGTGTGTCCGGTCTTTATCGAGCACGTGCCCAAGATTATATACATGAGACGGGGCCTGGTAGAGATGCATTCCAGATTCCCTGACGCGTTGCTCTCGCTCTTTGAGAATATGGAGAATCGCAGCAACCCGTGGGGGATCGTACCGTCCGAAAGGGGCAAATGGGCGGTGGAGACCCATGCCCCGCCCTTCGAAAAAGGACTGACCGAGTACCTGTTCTACGTGGGCTGCGCCGGGTCTTTCGATACCCGTAACAAGCGCAATACAATTGCTATCGCCAATATACTGAATGCCGCCGGCATATCCTGGGGCATACTGGGACGTGAGGAGAAGTGCTGCGGCGACAGCCTGCGGCGGCTGGGAAACGAGTACGTCTTCGATCTGATGGTCAAAGAAAATGTGGGTCAGTTCAGGGAACTGGGAGTAAAGAAAATAATTGTCCAGTGCCCCCACTGCTACAACACCTTTAAAAATGACTATCCCCGCTACGGCGCTGATTTCCAGGTGATGCACCACAGCGAGATAATCAGGGACCTT
>JAQTLG010000309.1 GCA_028715025.1 Dehalococcoidia bacterium
TCGACCTGCTGGGAACGGCCTGTCACCGGGTCGGCTCCGATCAGGCTTCCGGGCGGCGGTGCCGTAGGCCATGGTCCGACTTTAGCTACTGAGTCCACAAATTGCCACAGGCAGCCTCTTTTCGAGATAAAATTATAGGCTGTATCATCGATAGCCCAAAGTGTGTTGTAGTCGTTTGAAGAGATGTGAAGGGAGGTCGGTTCACGTGTAAATTCAACCCGATTGGGGCTGCCGGGTTGGGGGAGCCCTTCTATGAGCTGGTCCCACTGTGGTGGGGGGGGTACCCTGACCCTTGCCTCCAGTGTTCGGTCAGCTCCGCTGCTATTAATAGGAGGATCGATATCTGTATTCCACGCGCCGTAAAGAACGCTGTTAAGCATGCAAAGACCATAGAAGCCCCTGTCGGGAGGATCGAGAGGGTCCCAGTTTGTGCTGGAGTCCATCGTCCACCGGTAAATGATACCGTCAGTGTTGGTTATTACATCGTTGATACCGGCATATATATTCATGTGGCTATTGTAGAGGTCGTCGGCTATTACGTGAACGTTGCCCTGCTCGGGCAATTCTTTAAGCACGGTGAATTGCGGCTTGATCGCGGAGAAATCGGCCCATGCTATAGACGTGTCCGAGTTGCCCTCACTGCCAACGAAAACGTACTCTTTATTATTGCCGCTGTCACTAACGGGATTGCAGATCGTGTGTGCCGGGGCCAGCAGATTGGTATTCAGCTTTTTCGCGGTTTGCCAGGCTGCACCAGTTAGAGTGAGCTTGCGTACATAATAGTCATCCATTACATACATCGTGGATTCATTGCGCAACGAGATGTCTTTGACTCGGGTTCCGGACAGCACAGTCATCCATATATCTCCCGTGTCGGCGGAATAGGTTATATTCTCCGTGCTCAGATCGGCAAAGACCACTACCTTGCTCATCGCCGATGATGCGGTATCATGGGGAGCCAGGCGTAGTATTGTGCCGCTGTCGCTTGACGGGAGGGTAAAGATTCGTTCCCAAAATTGACCCAGGGGATCGCTGGTACTGCGCCATACGCTGTCGATACTGGGTGTAACTCCGGCGGTGTTAAGCGAGGCAAGGTAAAGAGTATTATTACCCAGGACAGTTGAATCCTGCGGCTTTTCCACCGCAGCCACATCGGACAACTGACTGATCCTCGTATTGATGATCCCGATCTGGTTCCAGGCGAATCCATAATCATTGCTGTACTGGAAGGCTGATTCGTCTGAGTCGGATTTTAGTAGCTTGGAGAAGGGCCATTGGCCCGGCAGCGATCCGGTTCCGCCCATTGTTGAATTCTCGGAGCTTGTGCCGCAATAAGCAGTACTTCCGTCAGAGCTCCAGGCCAGCAATATGTTTGCCCGTCCAGTGCCGCCGCCGCCGGTGGCCGATTTTAAACTATCGGATTTGAGCCACGTGACACACCCTGCGCAGGTAGCCTGAGCATTCGAGCTTTGCCAGACATTGGCCAGCGCCCGAGCGCTGGTGGCGGTTGCCTCACCTGCTAAAAGAATGCCGGTCGTATTGGTGCCTGAATATGCGATGGAGTATATGCGCTGACCAGCTGCGGGTTGGATAGGTGGTGTAATGGTGAACCTGGTGGGTGTCGGGCTTATATAAAACACGGCCGAGGAAACAGAGATGTCGAATACATTGACAAAGCAGCCGCGCAGGCTCAAATCGGTGCCTATATAGTCCGATGGCAGCTCTATATTGGTGCGAATTATAGTACTGGCTGTATATGTACCCAGGGTAACCGGGTAGCCCGCGTATCCGGCCAGGATGTCCCACAGTGTCGTGTTAAGTATTGTGTCATGTTTGCCAAGGTGCAGGGCTGCCCCCGCCGCTGTGAATGAGACGACCGCCATAGTCTGATCGGGATTATAGCCGGGCGAGAATTTCACGGAGGTGACGGCCGTCCAGAGCGGGTCTCCCTGCGACACCCATGCGCCGGAAAAGGTTGTGCCGTACGGCCTGATTAACAGCCTGCCCTGACCGGGTGGTGTTATGCTGCGTGTGCCGATGGCGATATCTCTTAACCGATCGGCCGAATCGTATCTGGCTATGTCCAGGCAGCTTATGTATTCGTTCGCATTGAGAGTGAGGCCGGTGTTGTACCAGTTGGCGCCGCCGTCAGTAGAGTAGTAGGCCATGCGGGGGCCGCCGACCGGCGTTCCTGATCCGTCTGTGACGGCGATAATGAATTTTGCATCATCTGGTGCTACAGCTATATTCCATACGGGGAAAAAGGCGCCGGCAGCAGCCAGGTTGTTGCTTATGTTTGATAACCACATGTATCCGGCATCGGTGGACTTGTACAGTCCAATGTTGGGTGTGCTATTGTCGGTGTTTACAGCGTAGAAGGTGCTGTTATCCGGTCCGATAGCCAGGTCATTAATGCCGCAGGTGCGTATGATCATACCGTTGGAACCATCGGAGGGTGTATCCACTACGCTCCAGGCAAGTGTCCTCTGTGTGGCGGCGATGCTTTGGTTAAGAGGAACGAACTGGATGGTTAATGCCAGAATGGAAATGACCAGAATATACGGGTATGACCGGCGTACAATTCTCATTAAATATCTATTACCCGTACTCCGTTACTGAGCACTGTGTTATAAGCGTAAGAAAAGCAGATTTATCTGAAATCTACCATAAACAGTGTTCTATTTGCAAAATGGCAATTCGCATGTTAGATTAAGCTAAAAGGTATACAGGGTTGACCAGCCGGTCGAAGCTGAGTAGAATCCGTAACCGGCGTGTTGATATATTTTGACAACGGTCTATTTATACGTACAATTTAGGAGGGTCTTCTTTCCGGAGGAAGAAAGGTTGGCCTGGAGAAGACTATAAAGTTC
>JAQTLG010000310.1 GCA_028715025.1 Dehalococcoidia bacterium
GTAAACGAATGGGCGGAAGCCCACACCTTGTACCACGCCTCTGGCGCTGATGCGGGCAAGCTGAGTTTCATTGATGGCTGGCATAGGATCAATTGGAATTGTACTTCAAGAGGTAAATGCGGGCAAGGAGAGCCGCCTTTCAATTTCATATGTTTACTTTTAATAAAACCTGACTTATACTTTGGATAATTTTAGGGGAACGATTGGTGGCTGCCTGTAAATATTATGGGCAGATCGGATCCATCGATTCCCGTTCTTCACTTGAGAATAGATGCAGGGTAAGATCAGCAAACAGGCAGGTGTTGAGGGCGATATTGGGGAACTGGAACTCACTGATGTAATAGATACCAGGGCTATTCAAGATCTCACAGATTATTTTTACGAGATTACCAAGATAGGCATAGGCATCCTGGATATTAAGGGCAATATTCTCGTTTCGGGAGGGTGGCAGGAAATCTGTAGTAAATTTCACCGCGTGCATCCCGATACCTGTGCCAACTGTCTGGAAAGCGATACATATCTTGCCAGGGGAGTTGGATTCGGGACTTTCAAGCTTTACCGCTGTAAAAATGGTTTATGGGATGCAGCTACGGCGATCGTGGTGGGCGGAAAACATCTGGGCAATTTGTACTGTGGCCAGTTTTTCTTCGATGATGAAAAGCTTGATTACGAATTTTTCCGTGCACAGGCCCGCCGCTGCAGCTTCAATGAGGCTGATTACATGGCGGTGCTGGACAGGGTGCCCCGGCGGAGCCGGCAAACTGTGGATACAGTCATGGGATTTTTTATCAGGCTGGCAGGTCTTATTTCCTCACTCAGCTTCAGCAACATAAAACTGGCTCGTAGCATAGGCGAAAGGGAGATACTGGCTGAGTCGCTGCGGGAAAGCGAGAAAAAATATCGCAACCTGGTGGAAAATGCCGGTGAGGTTATTCTGATTGCGCAGGACGGACTGATTAAATATGTGAACGATACAAGAGAAGGGTACACCGGATATGCGAGGGACGAGTTGATAGACACCCGTTTTATCGATTATATTCATCCGGACGACAGGGCTGTGGTTATGGAATATGATTTCGAGCGATTAAGCGGCCGGAAGGCGCCCGTTTCATACGATTTCCGTATGATCGATAAAAGCGGAGAGGAACGATGGATCAATTTCAATGCGGCCGCGACTGAATGGGAAGGCAAACCCGCCACGCTGAATTTTCTCAGGGATATCACTCATCAGAAAAGGACGGAAAAAGAGCGCCAGGAGATGCAGGACAAACTGCTCGTTGCCATGCATACGGCGGTAGAGGCTATAGCAATGACTACTGAAAGAAGAGATCCTTATACAGCGGGGCATCAGCGGCGGGTATCACAGCTGGCGGGCGCCATGGCGCTTGAGATGGGGCTGTCTGAATTTCAGATTGAGGGTATTGAGCTTGCCAGCAGCATCCACGATATCGGTAAAATCAACGTGCCGGCGGATATACTGAGCAAGCCGCGCAGCCTGAATGAGCTTGAATTCGGTCTGGTCAAGGAGCATTCGTTGTCCGCTTACAATATCCTAAAAACAATAGACTTTCCCTGGCCCATAGCAGAGATCGTGCTGCAGCATCATGAGAGATTGGACGGATCAGGGTATCCGGCCGGACTGAAAGGTGATGATATCCGTTTAGAAGCTAAAATCCTGGCTGTGGCAGATGTGGTAGAGGCTATGGCCTCGCATCGTCCTCATCGCCCGGCACATGGCATTGACGTCGCTCTACAGGAGATTAACGGGAAAAGCGGCAAAGCCTTCGATACTGCGGCTGTTGATGCCTGTCTCTGGCTGTTTAATGTTCAAGGCTTTAAATTTGATTGACCTGTAAAGGTGCTTATTGTTGAAAAAATACAGATTAAAATGCAGGGAGGTTAAATGATGGAACAGGATTACAGGGTTTATCGGTACAGGTGGGTGGTGCTGGCCATCTACATGTACGTTTCTGCGTTGACACAGCTTTACTGGCTGAACTTCGCAGCAATCGATACCTATATCGAGGAGATGCTGAATATACCTGCCAGCAGTGTTCAGTGGTTAACGCTGGTCTTTCCACTCATACAGGTCATTCTTACCATACCTGCCGGCATAGTCATAGATAAAATCGGATTTAAATGGGGCGTTGGTATTGGCGCTATCCTCACAGGCGTCTTTTCGCTGCTGAGATTGGCTGCGCCTGATTCGTTTAACATACTGCTTATTTCCCAGATAGGGATCTCCCTGGGACAGCCCTTTGTGTTAAATGGGGTAACCAAGCTGGCTTCGGTGTGGTTTGCCCCCAAGGAGGAGGCTACCGCTGTCGGCCTGGGCACCCTGGCGCTTTTTGTGGGAATGATGATTGCGCTGGGAGCTACTCCGGCCATCGTTGAAGGCCTCAGTTACACATCCATGCTGTGGGCTTATGGTATAGCCGGTATCTTCGGGACGCTGGTATTCGTCCTGATCGTCCGCTCAAAACCGCCCACTCCGTCGCGGGCGCCGGAAGCCGAGGTTTCAACGGGGAGCTGGGGAGGCCTGGGAGTTATTCTCAAGAACAGGAATTTCATATTGCTGGGGTTCGTAACATTCGTAGGCCTGGGCTCTTTCAACGGGCTTGCAACCTGGCTGGAAAAAATACTGAATGAGCTTCACAGTATACCGATGGCCGACGGCAGCACTATATCAGCCGCAATGATCTTTGCGGGTATGGTCGGTTGTATTGTAGTACCGATTATTTCGGACAAGGTCAGGAGACGCAAACCGTTCGTTGTACTTGCCACCCTGATAGGTGCAATTTGCATCACAGCCATGATACTAATCAGGGGCTATACGCCAAATTTGATCAACTGCATC
>JAQTLG010000311.1 GCA_028715025.1 Dehalococcoidia bacterium
TCAATAGCCAGGGTATTGGCGAAAACCGAATGGCCGTCGTGCTTGATTATGACCAGCGGCCTTTCGGTGCTGACTTCGTCCAGGTCATGCCTGTCAGGCGACCGTTTCTCACGCAGGCTCTGCTCGTCGAAGTTCAGGCCGATCAGCCAGGAGTCGTCGCTCTTCTTCAGCAGGGCTTGGCGCAGTTTCTGCTGCAGATCCGCCATGGAAGCCACGTCGCCCAGGTCGCAATTCATGGCAAAAAAGATCAGCATGACGGGGTGCATATGGGTATCTATGAAGCCGGGCAACAGGGCGCCGCCCTGCATATCGATCGGCTCATACCCTTTCCCCAACGCTTTTATGCAAGCGTCCTTGCTCCCGACGGCGATTATCTTACCTTCCCGCGCGGCGACTGCCCCGGCGTCCGGGCAGGCCTGATCGATGGTGCGGACCGTGCCGTTATAGTAAAGCTGACTGTGATCCGACATACGGCAGTATCCTCAGTTGACCGGTATCAGCGAGCCCACTGCCATCAGCAGATAGGCGATGAATACCAGAACGCAGATAAAGATATTGCCCCATTTACCCATGCTGAAGGCGGGCATAATATTGGCGTTCTCCTTGCGGCTGATCAACAGCGCCGGCGGTATGAGAAGCGCCATCAGGACGGCCATGGCCCCTCCCGCATAGCGCATGTATTCCAGAAAGCCTGCCAGCCCGAATATTGCCATTAGGAAGCCGGGGACGGTGGCGGCCAGCCAGGATAGTCGATAGCCCCATCTAAGCCTCTCGACGATTACTACAGCCAGCGCATAGCCTATGCTCCAGTAGCTGGTCAGCAGCCCGAGGAAAGCGAAAACCGACCCCAGTATCAGTGCCCAGGTGCCCACCGCATTGCCCCAGCCGATGATGGCCACCTCGGTCACCGGTTTGGAGACAAGTGAGGCCATAAAGGAGATGACCAGCGTAAAGATTAGATTTATCGTGATACCCAGCACCACCGCGCCCGGAACAAGCTTCTTATTCCAGGAAAGCCCCTCCGCCGCCTGCGGCACCGAGAAGAGGCAGGTCAGACAGAACATGACCATGCCGTAGAGGGCCAGGATCTTTGCCGCGTCGCCGCTCCAAAGGGGCAGTATGTTGAAAGGATATGAGAAGGATATGATAGACAGCACCAGCAGCACTATAGCGATACTGATGATGGACCATTTCTCGCTTACTCCTACTGCTTTCAGCCCGGCCAGGACAATGCCCGCGGCTATTACGTAGGTAATGACCTCCCCTGCCCACAGTGGCAGCGCAGGGAAGAGGTTGCTCAACAGTTCTGCACAGCCGACGATATACCCGGCCAGCAGCGCGTAGAAAGTAACCAGCACCAGGGCGAAGATCAACCAGGTCAGGGCCTTGCCCCACCAGGTTTTCTTGAAGACATATTTCCCGAAAAGCTCCACCAGTTGTTGAGGCTTGTCTTCCCGTAGTACGACCTCCACCACCATCAGGTGCAGCAGCAGGCTGAATGCATAGGCAACCAGAGCGATTATAATCAGGTCCATTATCCCGTTGAGGGAAGCCAGATAAGGCACGGCCATAACTCCCCCGCCGAATCCCAGCCCTGCCACCACTGCGGCCGCTTCAAATAAAGATAGTCGCCTGGAATTCTCGTTCATTGGTGTCCCCCTGATAAAATTAATTTTGGAGTCGCGCTTTCCGGCTTATAGGTCGCCCTGCTCACGGTCCACATCAGAATCAGGCTTACCGCCAGGCTGATCACGATGGGTTCCAGCCAGGGTATCTCCACGAATTGTTTGACGGCATAAAGGGCCACGCAGACTATGGTTGATACGATGCTGCTAACGATGGCGCCCTGGCGAGTGGCCTTTTTCCAGAAGAAGGCCGCCATGGCCGGTATAAAGACCGCCGATACGTATACGGCAAAGGCCAGCAGCAGAATATCGAAGATGCCGCGCATGACCATCGCGAAAACGATGCCCAGCGCCCCGACCAGAACGATCACCAGCTTGGCCCATAACAGCAATCTGGTTTCGCTGGTCTGGGGGCGTGCGGCCTTGATCAGGTCGTTGGCTATGGTTGTGCCTGATATCAGCAGCGCCACCGAGGCCGTGCTCATCATAACGGCCATCAGGCCGGCCAGGCAGAGCCCGACCAGTCCCACCGGCATATATTTCACTATCATCACGGGTATGACCGCATCGGCTGAGCCGTAGCTTTGCACTATATTTGGTATCAGGAAGACGCCGAGCAGGCCGAGCAGCACGACCACGACGGAGCAGTATAGGTAAACGCCGGCCGTTACGAACATAGAGTTCCTGATGACCTTACCGCTGTTCGCGGCATTGGCCCGTTGCCACAACCCGGGATCCACCAGGCAAAAACAGAAATCTATGATCCAGATGGATATGAGGTAAATGAAGGAGATGCCCTGACCGGTGCCTGTTGCCGCGGTCTGCCAGGCACCCGCCAGTATTGAGCCGGAATCGTTGGCCAGGATGAAGATCGGTAGGATAACGCCGATACTCACCACCATGATTACAGTCTGTATCAGGTCGGTGTAGGCGACCGCGAAGAGGCCGCCCAGCACGGTATAGAGGATCATGACGACGCCGGCCAGGATGATCGAGGTGGTATAGGTCAGTCCCAGCGATTGGCCCACCGCTGTGAATATGAGGCCGATGCCGATGATCTGTCCGCCGAACAGGGCGATGACCGTGATGAACATGGCAGCACCGCAGGCCTGGTTGATGCCCTTCCCGTATCTCTTATAAAGCGCCTCCGGTATGGTCCAGATGCCCAGACGGCGCAGCCTGCTGGAGAGCAGCCCGAAGACGACCAGTCCGGCGATATAGCCGAAAC
>JAQTLG010000312.1 GCA_028715025.1 Dehalococcoidia bacterium
ACAGTCGTTTTCTTTGCCTCAGCATTTACTACTATGCGCGGACAAATTATCAACTGCGTTCTCCCATTTACACTTATATCGCAATTTCCAGGTAAAGACGATACCTAAACTCACGTAATTGGGAACAGAATTACTCCTCATATTTCCTCATGTTTAGTGTAAGGTCTACAATGTGCAATAGTTATAAAAATTGACCAAAAAATATTACATATTTATAACAATTTGGGATAAGCTCGGATGTGTTAGTTAACTGGTAGTTCAAGACCCTGTGGTTTTTCGATTACGATCACTAGCCAACGGGGCATATTTCTTCATGTAAGTCAAAGCGGCAGATCTGTGAACGCGGTCTTATTTTTCTTACGACCTCAAAGGCCATTAGGAGAAGCACCGATAATGCCAGCGAGTTGCGGGTTATCGGTAGCTTACTGGACGAAGCTGATTGCCTTGCCCACTATCAGATAGTTAAAAGGGGGTATGGAATATAGGCCGAAAGTGTCTCGACAGCCTTGCGCCTACACATATTCATGCCAATTTCTTTCAGTCCGGGGGGCTGACAACACACTTCGTAGATATAAAAAGGCTAAAAATTTGTGTATATTAGCTACAAATTTTTCGGTTGAGGCCATGGAGGGTCGAACTCCATCCTTCCATCCAATAATTGCTCTTCTGAGACGGAGACGGGCACTGGGAGTTTTGTTCAGTTCCTAAATTTATCGAGAGACTCGTCTTATTAAGATTTGATCCCGTGTTCTTAATGCTTGTCTATCAGGTATCCTAATATAGTTAAATGCGAGTAAGTGAGATTTCTATTTTGTTCTTCTGTAATCTTCCCATATTTTATCTAAATCCAAATTCGATAATTCATTTTTTATTTTTTCCAGTCCTTTCGGACCATAACCTTATTCTGAGCGATTTACACATTTTGTAGCTAAAATCTGGCTTTTTGGAGCGGGAGACGGGATTCGAACCCGCGACACCCTGCTTGGAAGGCAGGAACTCTTCCGCTGAGTTACTCCCGCGAATAGTCACTCATTGTAGCCTGCCGCTATCGGCGATGTCAAAGCAATACTGTACTTATAAATGGCTTGACATTGAATACTCAGCAGAATATTATAAAGTTAGGAAAATCGCGAACGGGAGTTCGTACTGATGGCATCCGATCAATTCGTTTCACGGCCTTACGAAGACCAGGAACTGCTTTCGATCGACCGCCTCAAGAGGGCGGTTATGAACAGAATAATCGAGCGGGCGGAAGCTTTGATGGATGTTGAGTTTCCACTCAAAGACGAACGCCTGGGCCAGCTCTTCCTTGAGGAATGGGAGACCGCCAAGATCGCGGTAAGGAATTCACCACAGGCCAAGGATGCCTACAAGAAATGGCTCGAATCCAGGATGACGGGAATGCTCGATTCACAGATCAAGGAAGACCGCGACGAGCTCAATTCCATGGGAGTCCAGGAAAAGAGCCTGTGAAACTGGGTTAGACGATATCACCGAGAGGAGGAATTTGCGATTTCTCCTCTTTCATTTCTATACCGGAATAAAAGCACGGATGCCGGGATATGGATAAAAAAAACGAGGACGCCGAACAGCAGTTTGATAAACTGGCCCAGATGGAAAAACGCCTGGAGATGATGTACAAGCGCATCGACCAGCTCGATACGATGGTATCCACACTTATCGAAAGGGTCATGCGCCAACCGGTCATCACCATCGAGGTGACCTGTCCCAAGTGCGGCAGCAATGTCCATGTTTCGTTAACAGGCAACGCTAAACTGTCAACCAAGGTGTAGCCGCAGTCCGGGTGCCGGCCACTCCATCCTTGACTATGGATATGGCCGTTGATAAAATGCCATGTGGTCCGGGGGCGGTTAGCTCAGCTGGTTAGAGCGCTACGTTGACATCGTAGAGGTCACAAGTTCGAGTCTTGTACTGCCCACCATCTCCACTATTTAATTTTCAGAAGTCATTAAATGCCGGAGTACAAGTACGAGAACCTCAGAGCAGCCATCCAGATGCGTGGCGGCTCGATGCCGGCAATCAAAAGCCCTGAATTTTTCGCTCTCATAGACTATTTATTCTCATCGGAGGAAGCCGATCTGGCCGTCGTAATGCCCGTTATGCCTGCCTCCGCAGAGGAAATAGGCATTAAGGCGGGCCAAGATGCCGGTCAGGTGAGATCTCATCTCGAAACGATGGCCGATAAAGGCCTCGTCTATACCTTCGATAAGGACGGAGTTCGCTATTACAGCTTGCTGCCGCTGCTGCCCGGAATATTCGAGATGCAGTTCCTCAGCGGCGATGTCAGCGAAAGGGCGGTCAGGCTGGCACATCTCTTCGAGGACTACTTCCAGGCGCTGGACAGATACAGTTCAAGTACAACTCAATCGTCCATACCCTTCCCCGTGGCGCGTGTTGTTAGTGTGGAGAAAGAGATACCCGCGGCTTTCGAGATCCATCCCTACGACAAGGTCTCGGAATATATAAACAGGGCGGAGTACATCGCTGTGGGGACCTGTTACTGCCGGCACCACGGTGAATTGCTGGGACGTCCCTGCACCAAGCCCAAGGACGTCTGCATGGGTTTAGGACCCGATGCCAGGTACATGGCCGAAAGGAAGTTCGGCAGGCTGATCAGCAAGGATGAGGCGCGGGCCATTCTGCGCCGCACCGAGGAAGCCGGCCTGGTTCACTGCTCCAGCAATATGAGCAAATACGTTCAGTTCGTCTGCAACTGCTGCCCCTGCCACTGTGGCATACTGCAGAGCATGAAGAAATTCAACATGAAAGGCTCGGCCGCGGTCTCGGGATTCATTACCACCTTTGACGCCGAAAGCTGCATAGCTTGCGGCG
>JAQTLG010000313.1 GCA_028715025.1 Dehalococcoidia bacterium
GCCCTCGCCGTTGCGGGGCGGTCTCAGCAGGCCGCGCGTATCATGGTCGATCAGGCGATACCCACCACCCTGGTCCTTACCGTCAAGCCCGGGAAGGCCGTCGAAGACCTGGCGCAGCGCGCCGCGCACCAGGTGCAGGACATGGTTGCGCTTTTTGGCGCCGGTAGAGTACCTGCGGTCGTTGAGCAACGTGAGCGCTTCGATCGCCTGAGCAGTGTACCTGCGGTCGGCGGCGATCTCGACAATTGCAGACAGGGCGGAGCGGATATCATCGAACGACCACTGCCCCATGCCGCCGGACAGGTACGCGAAAACTGCCCCGGCGTCACCCTTTTCAAATAGCTGCAGAAGGCTATTTCTAATATTGCCGTCGGACGCCCTGACCGCGGCGGAGAAATCGCAGGATTCAGTCCCCGACGGCAGGGGCACCGGGGCGCCGAACTTGTCCGTGCAGGAGATGCGCAGGCGGCCCTGTCCGTCCGGCTTGAGGTCGAAAATGAAGGCGCCGCCGTCGGTATGGCTGCCGCCCCTGGCGTTCCAGTAGCGGTCGGCCACCGGACAGATGCGGCTGTCGTCCGCATGCAGGCTCTGCAGCGTGGCGTCGATGGCCTGCTTTTCCGAGGCTATCAGCCCCACCTGCACTTCACCGTCGCAGAAGGCGAAGACCTGCGGCCGCAGCATGGCGGTGTCCGTGATGCCCATCAACTGGAAGGCCCTGCTTTCCGGCAGCGAGCGCGCGATGATGAAGAACCAGGGCCCGTCGGGCGAGCCGTGGATATGCGCGGTCTGGATGGCCCGGTAAACAGCCTGCTTCTCAGGGGGAAGGCGGTCGAAATCGAGCTCCGAGGTGGGCGCCAGCGCCTCGATAATATATTCCAGAGGGTAGCCGTAGGTACGCTGCAGCAGGTCGAACATCAGTATGGAGGCCTCGGTATCGGTGAGGAACTGAGGATAGATATGCCGCTCGGCCAGGTATTCGCACACCGAGTGGTAGTTGGCGAAGTCGCCGTTATGCACCAGCGCGGCGTTGATACCGCCAAAAGGATGGGCGCCGCCGGGATGCCAGACGCGGCCCTTGGTGGGGAAGCGCTGGTGCGCTATCCACACGTGCGCTCGCAATTCCTCGATCTTATAGTACTTCACGATGGCCTCGGCATAGCCGACCACCTTGAGTATCATGATGTTCCTGCCCTCGGACATGACGAAGGCCTTCTGCTCGCCCAGCGAAGCGTAATACTCCTGGTTAAGCCGCACGCTGTTCTGGTTGATGAATTCCGCCTCAGCCGACTCCCGCGGCAGGCCGTTCAGCCTGTTCTTCTCAATAAAGGCGTCCAGCACGTCGGCCCTGGCGCGCACAAAATAGCGGTAGACGTCCGGAGGCCTGGCCTCCAGCCCCTCGACCGCTGTCCAGTCGTCCACGGTCTCAAGCCTCTGCCTTGCCCTGACCTCAAAATTCGGCTCGATATATTTTCTTTCAAGCTCACTCAATATCCCCGTATCGAGGAAGGCCACATGCAGCATGTAATAATCTTCCAGCACTTCGCGGCTGACCCCGAGCTGTTCGGGCACGAAGCCGAGCGCGGCGATGCCGCCGCCCTTGCCGTTGCCGCGGTTGTGCATCTGCCTGGACGGCTCGTAGATATGCCTGGCCGCCACGGGCTGCGAGCAGCAGAAGCCGACGACACCGCAGCCCCCCTCCTCCTCGATCTTCCTGTCGGGTGTGGCAGGCTGCAGCTCACGCACCAGCCCGGCGCGGGAGTCCAGCAGACGCTCTATCATCTCTCGTTTCATTCGGCTTTTCCCGCCTCGTTAGTGTAATCGAGGTGCATGAGAAGATCGGTGCGTCCCCTCAGCTCGCTGACGCTGCGCAGGCCCAACCTGCGCAGTATATCGACCAGCTCGATGCGCCAGGCATTGTAGAGGTTGATCACACGCTGTGAGCCCCATTCCACATTGAACTGGCCCTGCAGGTCCGGGTCCGTGGTGGCTATGCCGCGCGGGCAGCCGCGCCCGCTCTCGCAGCGCGCGCAGCGTACGCATCCCAGCGCAACCAGCTCACCCGTCCCCACCACCACGCCGTCAGCTCCCAGTGCGATGGCCTTGGCGATATCGTGCGCGCTGCGCAAACCCCCGCTGGCCATCAGCGTCACCTTGTCCCGCACACCCTCACGGGTAAGAAAATCGTGGACCTTGACGATGGCATATTCGATGGGCATGGCGATATTCTTCTTGGCGATGTCGGGTGCGGCGCCGGTGCCCCCATAGCCGCCGTCCATGTGAACGATATGCGCACCGGCCGAATAGCTTCCCACGGCGACCATGTCCACGTCAGCGGGCGTCGATACCTTGGCCGAGACCAGCGCATGGCGGTTGACATGCTTGACCCAGTCCATGTGCTTCTTATGGTCTTCGATGGAATATACGCTGTGAAAGGGGAAGGGCGAGAAGAGAGAGATGCCCGTCACCGTCTCACGCATTTTGGCAACGGAGGGGGTGACCTTATCGGCCAGCAGGTGGCCGCCCAGGCCCGGCTTGGCGCCCTGGGCATATTTGAACTCCACGATGCGCACCCGTTGAATCGTCTCCTCGCGCACGCCGAACAGCCCCGTGGCTACCTGTGTAATGGTATGCTCGTCATAAGGCCTCAGCCTTTCCATGTAGCCGCCCTCTCCCGTGCACGTGAAGGTGTTGAAGGCTACGGCGGCCTGCGCCTTGGAAAGCTGCGTCACGTTGCTGACCGACCCGAAGGACATGCCGACTCCGTACCAGGGAACATCGAATTTGTACTGCGGCCGTCCGTCTCCCCGCCGGTTCAGCTCAAGGCTGATATCGATCTCGTCCGGTGACAGG
>JAQTLG010000314.1 GCA_028715025.1 Dehalococcoidia bacterium
AGCCTTCCGACGGCGGATCGCAGAGCGCGCTGGGCGGTGGAGGGCGTTACGATGACCTGATCACCATGATAGGGGGCAAGCCTGTTCCGGGTATAGGTTTTGCCGCCGGGCTGGAGCGCATAGTACTGAACTTGAAGATGCAGAATATTAATGTTCCCCCTGGAGATAGACCGGCAGTTTATATCGCCTGCGTGGGAGAAGAAGCCAGGGTGGAGGCTGTAAAGCTATCGGCGGCGCTGCGAGGTGAAGGTATCTCGCTATTGATATCTTCGGGCGAACGCAGTCTCAAGGCCCAGCTCAGAAATGCTAATACTGCCGGTGTCAGGTACGCGGCCATCATCGGCGGCGATGAGATGAAGTCCGGCACCACGATGGTACGCAACATGGAGACGGGCGAACAACAGGAGATGCGGCCGGATGAGCTTATCGCGCTTCTGAAGGACGCCAAATAACAGCCAGGAGAATACCAGGATGGATACTTTCGAAGCCATTTTCAGCAGGCGCAGCGTGCGCCAGTACAAGGACACACCCGTTGCCGACGATGTCCTCAACAGGGTGCTGGAAGCCGCGCGCTGGGCGCCATCATGGGCTAACTCGCAGTGCACCCGTTATGTAATCGTGAAAGACCCCGAGACTAAAATTCTGCTTTCTAATAGTTTGAACAAAGGCAATCCCGCCGCCGAGGCTATCAGGCTTGCTCCTGTAGTCATTGTTGCCTGTGCTGAACTGGGCAAATCAGGCTACTATAAAGGCAACGTGTCTACGGACAGAGGTGACTGGTTCATGTTCGATGTCGGCATCGCCATGCAGAACCTGGCGCTGGCGGCTTGTGCCATGGGCCTGGGGACCGTGCATGCGGGATATATACCCGATTCCAAAAAAGTGGACGCCATACTCGACCTGCCGGAGGGTGTGGTCTCGGTGGAGATGATGCCGCTCGGCTATCCCGCGGGCGAAACAAAAGGGCCACCGCGCAGGGAGATGTCGGAGCTCGTATTTTACGAAAAGTACGGCAGGCATTAGAATTTAGGCAGCGTACCTCGCAGAACAATCACCGCCCGCTGCGGCTGAGGCAGCCGGAACAGCTTCACCGTGCGGGCCTGTAATTTTATAAAGGAGGGAGATATGGCCAGGACGATCGCAGAGATCAATGAAAAAATCAAAAAAGGCCGGGCGGTCGTGGTCACTGCTGAAGAAGTGATCGGCATCGCCCGCAAGAAAGGAGTCGCAGCCGCAGCCAAAGAGATCGATGTTGTGACCACCGGGACTTTCGGGCCGATGTGCTCATCCAGCGCCTATATGAACCTTGGCCATACCAAACCCCGTATGAAAGTAGGTGGAGGCAGGGTCTACCTTAATGATGTGCCGGCTTATACGGGTGTAGCGGCCGTTGATATCATTCTGGGGGCAACGGCCATGCCGGATGACGACCCTAAAAATAAGATATATCCTGGGGAGTTTAACTACGGAGGCGGGCATGTAATCGAGGAGCTTGTTGCAGGCAAAGATATCCGGATGATAGCCAGCGGCTACGGCACGGACTGCTATCCGCGTAAAAAGCTGGAGACATTGATAAATATCAATACCATCAATGAGGCCATCCTGTTTAACCTGCGCAATGCTTACCAGAACTATAATGTGGCCGTAAACGTCAGCAGCCGTATGATTTATACGTATATGGGTGTTCTCAAGCCCAGGCTGGGCAACGCCAATTTCTGCTCCGCGGGCCAGCTTGCTCCGCTGTTGAACGATCCGCTGTATAAAACGATCGGTATCGGCACACGCATATTCCTGGGCGGCGGTGTGGGTTATGTGGCATGGCATGGAACACAGCACAATCCGTCCGCCCCTCGCACGAAGAAGGGGGTTCCCACGCGCGGCGCAGGCACGCTGGCGGTAATCGGCGACCTCAAACAGATGAAGGCGAAGTGGCTGGTGGGTACCAGTTTCCTGGGCTATGGCGCAACACTGACCGTTGGTATCGGCGTGCCGATTCCCGTGTTGAATGAAGAGATACTGGAGTACACGCTGGTAACCGATGCGGATATACTGGCGCCGGTGGTGGACTATTCCGATGCGTATCCCAACAGAAAGCCGGATGTGCTGGCCGAGGTCAGCTATGCCGACCTGAAATCGGGAAAAATCAACGTGGGAGGCAAGGATATTCCGACGGCGTCGTTGTCAAGCTATCCCGGTGCGGTGGAAATAGCCACGACGCTCAAGGAATGGATCAGCAGCGGCCGGTTCCTGTTGAGCGAACCTGTCGCGCCCCTGCCCGGAGTGGAAGCCGGCATCAAGCTCAAGGCTCTCGAGGAAAGGCCGTTGCCCTGAAGGAGGCGTAGATTATGAAGGTAGCGAAGAAAATCGTATTGCATTTTCCACAGCAGACCATTGATAAGCCCGTCGTCAGCGGCCTCATCAGGGAGTTCGGTCTTGATTTCAACATCCTTAAAGCTTCCATTTCCCCGGGCGAGGAAGGCCTGATGATCATGGAGTTGACCGGCGAACAGAAGGACTATAACCGCGGCATAAAATACCTGCGGGAGGCGGGACTTGAGATACAGTACCTCAGCCAGGACGTATGGCGCAACGACGATAGATGCACCCATTGTGGAGCATGTATAGCCATGTGCCCCACAAGGGCGTTCACGCTCGAGGAGAAGACACGCAGGGTCCTCTTCGATAATTCAAAATGCATTGTATGCGAGCTGTGTGTAAGGGCTTGCCCGCCCAGGGCGATGGAGTTGAAATTCTAAAATGCCATTGAGGGGCTGTAATGTACGAACAGCGCACCTATCGCAGCGTCATCAAAGACGCAGACCTTGTGTCCTTTCAGGCCGCTGTGAAGG
>JAQTLG010000315.1 GCA_028715025.1 Dehalococcoidia bacterium
GGCATTCTGCCAGGCCAGAACGTTCGCATAGGGTGTGTTCTTATTAAAGGCGATGTACAGGTCAACCTTGTGCACAAAGACGACCGCTTCGATTTCAGCCGGGTCAACGCCCGCCTGCTTGGCAACCAGCTCCACATCGGTGCCCGTTCCCAGCCAGAGGTCCACCTCTCCAGCCGCCAGCTTTTTCAGGCCGTCGGCAGTTGAATCCGTATATACAAAATTAATAAATCCCTGCTGTGCCAGTTCCTGCTGCCCCGCTTCATCCTTTACCACAGCTATGCTCTTGACAGCTTTAGCTTCGTCCAGACTGCTGACACGTATATTTGATCCTTTTTTAACGTATAGCCAGTTCTCATAAGAGCCGATAGGTCCCACCCACATGAAGACGTTTTCGCGCTCGGGCGTCCTGGCCATGGAATAAAGAGCAGCGTCTGGCTCCGACAGTACCGTCTCATAGGCTCTGGCCCATGGCAACACTTCAATGGTGATATTCTCTCCAAGCTTATTGATTATGCCTTTGACCGCCTCGGTGGATGAGCCGACAAGGTTACCGCCGGCATCGGTGTAATTGAAAGGAGGATATTCCTCCGTCATAACGCGCAGTTTAGCGGGCTGCGCCGGCGTTGTGCACGCAGTGATAAGCAGTATTAATGCTATGAGAGCAAACCAAAGTCTCTTCATATCTCCTACCTCAGTAGTTTTTAATCAAGATTATACTCCAGTTTCGGCAATGTCAATAGGTCGATGGTGCTATCGGCAGCAGGGAATAATAGATGCGGAATCAAATACAAACCATTGCCCGGGCAAAATAATGATGCTAATATAGCAATGTCTACCCGCTACTAAGTGTCAAATGGACGCTCAACATCTCGTCTATCTTATACTGTTCTTGTTCTGCCTCGTGGCCGCAGCTCTCTTTTGCAGCATTGAGACCGCTTATATCAGCATCCAGAAACTGCGACTGAGCCATCTCATAGAAAGCAACAACTCCAATGCCAGGGTGGTTGCCAGGATTATCAGCAAGCCGGAGAAATTTCTGTCCATGGTGCTGCTGTGCATCAATTTCTTTGAGACTGCAGTGGCCACAATCGGCACATTGCTGGCTATATCGCTATGGGGAGAAAATCTCGGCGCCGCCATTGCCACAATCGTAGTGACCATTCTTACGCTGGTTTTCGCCGAGCTCATTCCAAAGAGCCTTGCCGCCCGCCACGGAGAGCAAATAGCGTTGCGGATGGCCCACTTCGTTGATATAACTTCGACCATATTATCCCCGCTTGTATTTGTGCTCAATTACATCGGACTGCGCTTTACCGGCTCGGATAGGAAGGGGGCTATCAACAGGCCCACCATTTCCGAAGAGGAGTTTCATACAGCCGTTAACATAGCCAAAGCGGAAGGAATCTGGGAAGAGGACGAAGCGGAGATGCTTCACAATGTCTTTAAATTTGCTGACAGGCCGGTAAAGGAAGTCTTCACGCCGCGCGTAGATATTACCTGGATCAAGAAAGGAACTACCGTGGCACAGTTATTCGAGGTATATCTGCATTCCCCTCACACAAAATTCCCTGTTTTCGAAGGCACCCCTGATAATGTGATCGGCGTACTCTTCATGAAAGACATCCTGTCGGCGCAGGCAAACAATAACATCCGGAAAGAAAGCCTGATAGACAATTACCTTCGACCCGCCTATTTCGTACCTGCAACCAAGTTGCTCGGTACACTCCTGAGAGATATGAAAAACGACAGACAGCATATCGCACTGATAATCGATGAGTTCGGCGGTATCGCCGGCATGGTAACCATCGATCAATTGATCGAAGAGATAGTGGGTGATATCGGCGCCGAGCCTATCGACGAGGAAGAAGACATAGTCACGCTGGGCGCAAATACCTTCGAAGTTGATGGCGGCTCACGTATTAAGGAAGTTAACGAAGAACTGGGCCTTAATTTACCGGCAGGCGGATACGAAACCATAGCCGGATTCATAATGAGTTATCTGGGGAGGATCCCCAAACAGGGCGAACATTTAAAGTACAAAGACCTGAAGATAACCATCCTGGAAATCAAAGGATTGAAGATAGAGAGGATCAGAGTTACCAGAGAGGCTGATACGGCAAAAATACTGTAACAGCATATTTGAGAGCAGTCCAAGTATATATAAGTTGAGGTGTAACATGGCCGGGAATCAAAGCATTTGGGATACCATTAAATTGAACCTTTCCAGGATACCCTGGAAGGACTTCCTGACGTGCATGTTCGCACCAATGATAATACTTGAGATCTGCTCAATGATAGGAGTCTCCCTTACAGGTGTTTATATCTCGCTGTCCTGGCTGATACTGGTGGTAATAATAAGCCTTATCACACGGCGTACCGTCAGTATGTTTGCCATAATATCCTTCGTTATGATACTCACCCAGACCATCGCCGCATTTCTGGCGCCGCAGCACCCTTTTTTCACCCTTATACCCTCGCTGGATAATACAATACTCGGCCTCATTTTCATCGGCTCAATGCTCATGCCCAGGCCTTTTATAATGTCCCTCGTCGGTAAGGATACTATCGAGCGTACCGATGCAAAATTCGGAAAGAGCAAGTTTTTTTTCAAGGCCTGGTTCGACATCAACATCGTCTGGGGCATGTTTTATGTCCTCCAGGGCCTGCTAATCAGCTATACCATCGCTTTAAACATAGGCACCGGAAAGCTTCTCGATTTCCTGCTGGGCTGGCCGGCGGTGCTGGTGCTGCTCTATTTCAGTGTGGATTATCCGCAGAGGTACTGGACCAAACACTGGGACAAGATGAAGATCGAGATCGAGGCGGCGCAGCAGTACGAAAACCA
>JAQTLG010000316.1 GCA_028715025.1 Dehalococcoidia bacterium
AAGGAGGTTGCAGGTCAGGAATTGTTCTAAAAGATATGGTGCTGTTGCACATGCCAACTAAATTATTCAAAGGAGATGATGAATGGCTGTTGCCGAAAAAACTAATGTTTCAAATGCAGGCGGTGCGGGTGACACTGAAGAGAAGCTGCTGCTACCGCTTCCAAAGTGGAAAATCTGGTACATCATGGTGGTTATTTTCATACTGCTCTTTTTTGATTTCGCCACCCGTGTTGTAGTAGGTCCGTTGTTTCCCCTGATCAAAGCAGAGTTCAATCTTTCTGATGCCCAGCTCGGTTTGCTCAACACGGTGACACTGATAATGGTGACCGTCCTGGCAATGCCGCTTTCCTACGTGATAGACCGCTGGAGGCGGGGCAAAATGATGTCACTCATGGCGATCGTATGGAGTCTGGCTTCGCTGGTCAGCGGCCTGGCTACCAATTTTGGAGTGCTCCTGACGGGTAGAGCGGCGCTGGGCGTGGCGGAGGCCAGTTATAACTCCGGCGGACAGACGATGATCATGGCTACAATAAAAAAACGACGGCGGACCACGGTAACCGGCTTTTTATATACGGGCATGATGCTGGGCATAGCCGGGGGAATGGCGCTGGGCGGAGTCCTGGGCGCCAAATATGGGTGGCGTAACACGCTCCTGATACTGGCGGTACCCGGCCTTCTTTTCGGTATCCTGGCATGGTTTATGCCGGATTTCAAGAATCCGGCCAAGAGTGCGCAAGGCGCTGGAGCCGGTATAGGCGCGGTGCTTAAATCATTTGTTACGAATAAGTCGGTCATGTTAATGGTCATTGCCTATGCCTTTGTCAATTTCTTGATATACACAACTCTATCATGGTTACCTACCTACCTTATCCGATACGATGGCATGGATATTGCTAAAGCGGGCTCTATGGCGGGCGTGGTAATGGTGACAGCACTGATAGCCATGCCTATAGGCGGTTGGCTCGGCGATATGGCGGCTCGTAAAAGCGCCAGAACGAAAATCCTGGTTATTCTGTTGGCCACAACCATCGGCACGATTGCTGATGCCTTTGCGGTATTACTCAATTTCTGGCCGCTCTTTATTGTGGGAGCACTTGGCGTCAGCACCTTGATACCTCCTCAGCAGGTCAGCCTGCAGGAGCTTGTGCCTGCCCATCAGCGTGCAAGTGTATTCGGCTTTTACTATGCAGGTATCTTCATCCTGGGAGGGTTATGGGCGCCATTTGCTGTGGGCGCGATATCCGATGCAGTCGACCTCAAAACGGCTTTCTGGGTGGCGATCGGCATAGCGGCCGTGGCAATTATCGTCTATGCATTTGTGTACAAGTCTTTTAATAACGATTATTTCCGTGCGAGGCAGCAGGAACAGGACGCGGCTGCTCTGCAAAAATAAAACAAAATAGACAGTTACTTTAATATGCTGGCCGGTGGCGTCGAAAATTCTCGGTGCCCGGCGGCTCCTTGAACCAGGGCCGCCACCGGCTGGCAATTTGTAGTTAAAAGCGGTTATATATATACGCAACAAGAGTCTGTCAACGGACAAGGCTGGCGCAAATTTTTATAAAGGGAGGTATCAAATGGATTGGTTAGTCTACCTGGCGTGTATTGCGGGCGGTGCTTTCCTGGTTAATGCAGTGCCTCATTTTGTGGCCGGCATAAGCGGACGGAAGTTCCACAGTCCGTTTGCCAGCCCGCCGGTAAAGGGATTGTCATCTGCAGTAGTCAACGTAATCTGGGGACTGGTAAATTTCATTATTGCGTATGCTCTGCTGATATGGGCGGGCGCCTGTAATCCGGAATTTAACTGCAAAACACTTGCAGTTGCAATTGGGGCGATAATAACATCTATCGCCCTTGCCGTCATCTTCTCCACAGTGGATAAAAACCTGAAGTAAAGGTTATCTCTAATATATCGTCGGGAGTGTATAATGACCGATTCAGTCAGGATGGAAGTTAACGACTACATTTGTACCATCACTATTGATCGTCCGGAAAAGCGCAACGCTTTGAACTCGGAGATATTGCAGGAACTGGGCAGAACACTGGGCGAAATCAAGCCGGGCGGCGATATACGGGTGGTCATATTGCGGGGCGCGGGGGAAAAAGCGTTTTGTTCCGGGGCGGATGTCGGTGCTCTGGTTGCAACCGGGGAAGGTGCAACCCTGTTGCCCAACGCTTTACAGTCTGTTAAAAATTGCAGCTGTCCCGTTATCGCCATGATCTATGGGTTTGCTGTGGGCGCAGGTTGTGATCTTGCCTGCGCCTGTGATTTCGGAATCATGGCCGACACCGCCAAAATAGGCATAAATCCCGCTAAATTGGGCCTGGTTTATTTCCCGGAGTCAATACACCGAATTATTAAACTTATCGGTCCGGCCAATGCCAGGGAACTGTTTTACACCGGCCGCTTTTTCGCCGCGCAGAGGGCGAAGGAGATGGGGCTTGTCAACTACGTTGTGCCCGAGAATGAGTTGCACTCTTTCACTTACGCACTGGCTAAAGAGATTGCAGCCAATGCGCCCCTGTCCATATCCGGCAACAAGGTGATTATTAATAAAATGCTCGACCTGAAATTAAGCGACCAGGAGATGCAGGCGCTCTATGATATTCAGAGGAGTTCCTGGGAAACCGATGACATACAGGAAGGGGTGAAAGCCTTCCTCGAGAAACGCAAGCCTGTATTCAAGGGTAAATAGTAATCAGGCAATCAATGCGATGGAAATATGGAACAACGGAAAAATCGGCGGTCCGCCGGTTAATTATTGATTAACCTGATGACTGGAGAGTTACTCATGATGGAGAATACTGAGGAAATTAAACGAAGAAAGAAGGAAT
>JAQTLG010000317.1 GCA_028715025.1 Dehalococcoidia bacterium
TTTGCCCGACTTACAGTATGTATCTTTTATGCCCAGGGACGCAAGCGGCGCTGGACTACTTGAGGCCAGAACCTGCGCCACTATGCTGCCCAGGCCCCCGTGCAGCAGATGCTCCTCAGCCGTCACAACCGCACCCGTCTCGACCGCAGCTGTCTCTATGGCCAGACGGTCCACCGGCTTGAGGCTGGACATATTGATCACCCGGCACTTAATGCCCGATTTCTCCAGCGTATCGGCCGCCTCCAGCGCTTTGTATACCATGATGCCGGTGGCGATAACGGCTGCGTCCGTCCCATCTCTCAGCACGTCGGCTTTGCCCAGTTTGAAGTTGCAGCCGGAAGTGTATACCACGGGAGTCTTGGAGCGTCCCAGCCTGACGTAGAATGGTCCCTCGGTAGCGGCTGCCGCTTTGATGGCCTCAACAGTCTCGATAGAGTCGGCGGGGGCTACCACGTTGAAGTTGGGCAATGAGCAGTAAAGTGCTATGTCCTCGATGGCCTGGTGCGACGAGCCGTCCTCACCCACCGTGATGCCGCCGTGCGTCGACACGACCTTCACGTTTGTGCGCGGCTGGGCCACGCACATGCGCACCTGGTCGAAGCATCTGCTGGATGCGAACACGGCGAAGGTGCTGGCGAAGGGTATCTTGCCGCAGGTAGCCATACCTGCGGCTATGCTGATCATGTTCTGTTCGGCCAGGCCGCACTCTATAAAGCGCTCGGGGAAAGCCTGCGCGAAGTACTTGGTCATGGTTGAACGTGAGAGGTCGGCGTCCAACACGACTATGCGCGTGTCCGTTCCTCCCAGCTCTGTCAATACCTTGCCGAAGGCCTCTCGTGTGGTCAGCTCTGCGTAATCGGTCATGCCAGCTCCTTCAACGCAGTCTCGATCTCGGACTTGCCCGGCGCCTTGCCGTGGTAGTCCACGTTGTTTTCCATGAAGCTGACGCCCTTGCCCTTGACGGTGCGGGCAACGATGACTACGGGCTTGCCCTTTATCTGTGCGGACTTCTGAAGCGCGTCCACCACCTGCTTCATGTCATGGCCGTCGATCTGCAGCACCTCCCACTTGAAGGAACGCCACTTCTCCACAAAAGGCTCGAGGTCCATTATCTTGTTGGTGAATCCGTCGAGCTGGATACCATTGTAATCGACGATGGCCGTGAGGTTATCCAGTTTGTAGTTGGGGGCGAACATGGCCGCCTCCCAGACCTGGCCCTCCTGGCACTCTCCGTCCCCCAGCATAACGTAGGTGCGGTAATCTTTTTTATCCAGCCTGGCAGCCAGCGCCATGCCAATGCCCACGGATAGTCCCTGCCCCAGTGAGCCGGCCGACATATCCACCCCCGGCGTGAGAGTACTGTCGGTGTGCCCCTGCAGGCAGGTGCCGGTCTTACGCAGGGTCGTCAGCCATTCGAGGGGGAAATATCTGCACTCCGCCAGTGCGGCGTAGAGGATTGGAGCGGCATGGCCCTTACTCAGTATGAAACGGTCGCGGTCAGGCCATTTTGGGTTGGCTGGATCGTGCCGCATGACGCGGAAATATAATGCCGTGACGATATCGGCCGCTGAAAGCGATCCGCCGGGATGGCCGCTGCCCGCAGTCGAAATCATGGTGATAACGTGTCGACGAAGCTTGCGGGCGATGCCCTGGAGGTCTTCAATACTATAATCGGTCATTAGAAGCGGCACGTGTTCCGGGATCCCGATACGATGCGGTATCTCCCGGCTGTCAGGCTTGAATTTGACCCATTATATGCCACACGAGATTGCCATGTCCATTTTTCCACGCCACATCGCTCCGCGCCAAACCCCGCATTGTTAACAGAAGCCGGCTAATCTATAATGCTTTAGATGATAATCGACTCTCACACGCATATCTTCAGCCCGGACGTGATCGAAAGGCGGGCGAAGTATTGCGCATCCGATCGCTGTTTCGGCCTTCTCTACGGCAATCCAAAGGCCAGGCTGTGCACTGCGGAGGATCTCATCCACAGCATGGACGAGCAAGGGATAGATGTATCGGTGGTCCACAATATCGGATGGTCTACCAACGAGATGTGCGTGCGCAGCAACGATTACATACTGGAAGCTATAGGCCGGCATCCAGGTAGGCTGATCGGATTCTGCGCCATTCAGCCGCGCGAGGGGGAAAAGGCGCTGGCCGAGATGGAGCGCTGCAGCAGTAGTGGGATTAAAGGTGTGGGTGAACTGCGTCCGGACGTCCAGGACTTCGACCTCTGCGACACGAAGCTGATGCGTCCCATAATTAATAGTATGATTGCACTGGGCATGGTGCTCTCGCTGCACGTCTCGGAGCCGGTAGGGCACGATTATCCCGGCAAGGGTGGCAATACGCCCGATATCGTCTACAGGTTTATGTCACAGGCAAAAGGACTGAAGGTCATACTGGCCCATATGGGTGGAGGACTGCCCTTCTACGAGATGATGCCCGAGGTCGGGGAGGCGCTTTCTGATGCCTGGTACGATACGGCGGCCGGGCCCTTTCTGTACAAACCCGCCGTCTACAGGGTGACAGCCGCTGTGTGCGGCATGGAGAAAATGCTCTTCGGCAGCGATTGGCCATTGCTGAGCCAGCAGAGGGTGATCGCACACATTAGAGAGTCGGGACTGGACAAAGCCGAACTGGATGCAGTCCTGGGAGGAAATGCGCAGCGGCTGTTCAAGTTGGTGCGCCAATAGAGTCCCATGAATAGTGAGACTATTAGATCATTCATAGCCGTTGAACTTCCCGTCGAACTGGTCGCACGGCTGAAGGATTTCCAGGCCGGGCTTAGCTCGTCTCGCCTGCGGTTTGTGAAATGGGTCGATCC
>JAQTLG010000318.1 GCA_028715025.1 Dehalococcoidia bacterium
TGTCCCTTTTTTACTATACTCGGCCCAGGCTGAACCTGCAATATAACCTCTGACTACGCACTCCACCGGCACGCGCTCCGCCTTAAGCACAGCCATCGAGCGGCCCAGCAGCAGTTCGGGCAATGGTCTTTTCCAGGGGGAATACTTCGACAGAGCCCTGCGGCTCTCAATTGATTCAACCATATGATTATGTATGATAGGATAGGTTTTTCCGAACCAGAAAGCCGATACCTGATTAAGCACTATACCCTTGTCCGGTATACCGCTGGGAAGCACAACGTCGAAGGCAGAGATGCGATCGGTGGCGATTATCAGCAGCTTATCCCCGACCTGATAGGTATCCCTGACCTTGCCTTTTCCGTATAGCGGCAGTTTCAATGAGCTGTCGAATAATATGTTCAAGATACAACTCCTATCTCTTTATCTGCGATTTGCGTGTTTTCTTGATTAAACCCAAACGCTCAAACACCGTATCGATATGTTTGAGGAAGCGCCGGTAGTCAAATAAATCGTCCAGTTCCTTTGCGTTCAGGAGGCTGGAAACATCGGGATCTGATTTCAGCAGTTTGAGGAAAGGAGTCCTGGTTTTCCACGCTTCCATGGCATTGCGCTGTGTCAGTTCATAGGCCTTCTGACGGCTGAGACCCTTGCTCACCAGGGCAAGCATGACATTCTGTGAAAATACCAGGCCTTGAGTTATCTCAAGGTTGCGCTTCATGTTATCCGGGTATACCTGTAAGCCCTTCATGACGCCGGTGAACAGGCTCAAAATATAATCGAGGGCAAGACAGGCGTCCGGGAGGATCACACGCTCATTGGACGAATGGCTGATATCACGCTCATGCCAGAGCGCCATATTCTCCAGTGCGGTTACGGAATAGCCCCTGATCAAGCGTGACAGTCCACAAACTCTCTCACAGAGCTCGGGATTACGTTTATGCGGCATGGCGGATGAACCCGTCTGTCCTTTGGAAAAGGGTTCTTCTGCCTCCAGGATCTCCGTCCTTTGCAGGGCCCTGATCTCGGTGGCAAACCTTTCGAGAGAGCTTGCCGCGATGGCAAACGTGGTTATAAGCTGGGCGTGGCGATCACGCTGGATAATCTGGTTCGAGATAGGTGCGAAGGCCAGCCCGAGAGTGGCACAGGCTTTGGCCTCGATATCCGGTGATACAGTGGCATATGTACCTACCGCGCCGGATATCTTGCCCACGCTGATTGCTTTTTTAGCCTCTTCCAGCCTGGCGTAATTACGTTTCATCTCCTGAGCCCACAGGGCCATCTTCAGCCCGAACGTTATCGGCTCGGCATGTACTCCATGCGTACGACCTATCATGATGGTGTCCTT
This sequence comes from Dehalococcoidia bacterium, assembly GCA_028715025.1. GTDB lineage: Bacteria > Chloroflexota > Dehalococcoidia > GIF9 > UBA5629 > CAIMUM01. Next base: position 1,346 of record JAQTLG010000318.1, read on the forward strand.
GTTGGAAATAGCCCTGTCCTCAAGCACCGTGATCAATAGGGCCATATCCTCCAAAAGCAGGTCTACAGCTTCGCGAATCTGCAATGCCTGCGCCGTGTCTATGATATCTGACGAAGTCAGGCCGAGGTGTATATAACGCGAATCCTTTCCCACCGTTTCTCCCACGGCGTTCAGAAAGGCGGTCACGTCGTGATGGGTGACCTTGAGTATCTCTGCCATACGGTCGAAATCAACGCTGGCCTTCCTGATATTTTGCAGAGCTGATTTGGGTATTCGCCCGGCGTCAACCCAGGCTTCGCATACGGCAATTTCGACCTGCAGCCATTTATCGAATTTATTCTTATCCGACCAGATTTTTTTCATTTTTGGGCGTGAATAGCGTTCAATCATATCTACCTGCCTTACGCCTCAGCCAGCCTGCGTTTGTAATCTGCAAAGGCTCTTTTGATCTCTTCGGACTTAATTGCCAGAATCTGGACGGCCAGCAGTGCTGCATTCTTAACCCCGGCTGTGCCTATGCCCGTGCAGGCAACCGGGACGCCACCAGGCATTTGTACGATAGAATAGAGCGAGTCTATACCTTTTAAATCGCTGGTGGGCAATGGCACCCCTATAACAGGTAGAGTTGTCCATGAAGCGATGACTCCGGGCAGATGGGCGGCGCTGCCTGCTGCAGCAATTATAACCTCGTAGCCTTTCGAGCCTGCTTCAAGGGCATACTGGCGTACTCTGTCCGGCTTGCGGTGGGCGGACAGTATATCGATATCGTACTCGATTTTAAACTCTTTAAATATATCGAGGGCAGGTTGGATGAACTCCTCATCCGTTTTGCTCCCTATTACAATGCCAACCAGAGCCATCAATTCACCTCCCTCGCCGCAATGTCCCGCCGGAAATGGCATCCCTCAAAATCGATATGCGGTATGTTGCGATATACTTTCTCCCTGGCCTCTTTTAGAGTACGGCCTGTAGCTGTTACCGTTAAGACCCGTCCTCCACTGGTAACGATCTTGCCGTCATTGCGTTCTGCTGCTCCCGCATAGAATATATTGATGTCTTTTTCCAGCCTGTCGGATATGCCGATGGGGAGATCTGTACGGTAGTTGCCGGGGTATCCGCCCGACGCCAGGACCACGCCCACACATGCATCATGACTCCAGTCGATCTTCACATGGTCAAGCCTGCCGTCCAGCACAGCCAGCATAATTTCCACCAGATCAGTCTCCAGCCTCGGCAATATAACCTGTGTTTCAGGATCACCGAAGCGGGCGTTGAACTCGAGCACCTTTGGCCCCTGCTGTGTGATGATCAATCCCGTATAAAGAACACCTTTGTAGGGAGCACCTTCTTTAGCCATGGCGGCCACAGTTGGCCGGATGATATTTTTTAGCACCTGGGCGGTCATCTCCTGATCAAAAAAACCGGGCGGGCTGTAGCTGCCCATTCCCCCGGTATTGGGGCCATGGTCATCATCGAAAACCCTC
>JAQTLG010000319.1 GCA_028715025.1 Dehalococcoidia bacterium
ACGGCCGGCAGCCGCTGCCCGATGTAATAGACCTCCCTGCCCCCGCCGTTACAATGGGTGAAGTCGAAGATGCTGCTGTAATCAACGAAGCGGCAGAACAGCCGGTTGAAGAGCGGATCGAACAACGTGAGGAACAACGTGAGGAACAACCTGAGGACCAGCCTGCGGAGCAGCCAACAGAGCAGGTGCCCAGGACCATTCTTACACTGCCGTCAGTCGTTAATTATCTGCGCGACCAGCTGAAAGACATCGGCACCATCAACCTCGCCCTCATACACGGCGAGGCCGCCAGGCTGGAAAGGATCCCTGAGACCGGCCTCGACCTGCTGATCGTAGGGGACATGAGCAGGGATATGATCATGGAGTTGATAGCCGTTTTCGAGGACGCCACCGGCATAGGGGTTAACCTGACCAGCATGACCCGCAGCGATTTCGACTACCGCAACGCCAAGGGCGACCCGTTCGTCAGGCGCATCTGGGGAGAGAAGAAACTGGTGATCAAGGGGCGGCAGTGAAAGCGTCAGTTCATACTATGCTACAGATCAGCCATTTCTGCTAAAATATCACATGACAGTCGCTCCTTCGATTATCTTTCAGGCGTCCAAGCTGGGCGACCTGCCATATATAGTCAGGGAACTCGACCGTGCCGAAAAGCTCCTTGAAAAGAATCAGCCGGTCGGGCGCATCTATGGTGTCAGCGGCGGAGCTCTGACTGCAACGGCCTTTGCGCTGGCCCTAGCGGCGAAAAAAGATGCGCAGAAATGGGGCCAGGCCGCCTCAGCCATCAATGACTTCCGCAACTTCCTCTCGAAGGCCCGAAGTGGCCAGATCCGCTCTTTCAACCTCAATCCCTGGTACGGGCGGTCAAACCTCAATCCTTTGAGGAAATGGCTGGAAAACCGCCTGAATTTTTACACGGGCGCGGCCAAAGGTACTCCGGTGCAGTTAAAGGTGTCCGACCTGGGCGTTCCGCTTTACATCTGCACCATGGACCACGATGCCGTCTTCACCATGTTCGGCCCACCCGACGATAGTCTGCAGTGCCCGTATCAGTTCATGCATATGGGCCCACCGCAGGATGCTCCTCTGATAGATGCCGTGATAGCCGCGGTCAGCACTCTGCTCTCGACCCGCCCATCCACCGTCAACGGCAAGTATGTTTACGACTGCCGGCCGCCTATAGTGGATGCAGGCGCCATCGTAGCCGACCTCGAAGCTAAAGACCCTCGCCCCATACTTCGCACAAAGCCGCATGCCGAGATACGTAATTGGAAGCTTAACCTTGTTACCTCGGTCTTCATCATGCACTCGCAGCACGAGCGTAACCAGACCATACTGGCCGATTATTACCTGGACCTGCTGCGGCGCCAGCGCGAGCTCCTGCAAAAGGTCAAGCAGGCGCAGCCCGCTTTCTCCATGCAAACTCTCAAGACAAAAGGCCCTCTGCCGACCGCCGGCCATGCGGACCTGCCATACGTGGGCTCGACCGAGGCGGCCACCAACATGCGCGAGTCGTCGAAAAACCGCGTGGCTATCATGGCCCGCTTCAGCCAGATATTGAACGGCCAGCTTGACAGCTTCCCCTTCGACCGGCCGGCAAATATCATCTACGGCGCCGGCGGCTTCTCGGGCATACTGGGAGGGCTGGTCACCACCCGCGCTGTGAACGAGGGCTTCAGGCAGGGAGGAGGGGAGATAAAGCAGATCTACGGCGTTTCCGCGGGCGTGCTTAACAGCTTTTTCCACGCTGTACAGGTGGCAGCGGCAGACTATCCGGATATATACAGGCCCGCGGCACAACATGCCCTGGAGGACCTGGAAGACTTCATCGCCAACCTGCGTACCGACAAGCTGGTCAGAATAAACCGCAATCCGCGGCGTATATGGCTGGGCGTGGGTAACCTCGACCCGTTGCAAGAATTTCTATCGCAAAGGCTTAAAGACTATACCGGCGCGCCCAATCCCGACAAGCTCACCTTCGATGACATTAACCTGCCTCTGACCATCACTGCTGCGCGCGCCGACGGCTTCACCGATTTCCTGGGCATGACAGGACCGGACAGGAGTTTCGAATTCGGCGGGCGCACCTGGAAAGTGTTGGAGGCACCCATCATCAGGGCCATAGCCGCCGGGTGGAGCATGAACACCTATATCGAGCCGGCCGACCTCAACGGCCAGATGTACCGCGATGGTGGGGGAACATTTTATGATCCATCTATGCTGGTGGCCTGCCTCGATCCGGAGCTGGTCAACCTTATCACTGTTCACCTCGACCACCCGGAGAGCCACAGTGAGAACCTGCCGGAATACCCGGACATCAGCCGCATCATGCTTGATACCCACAACTATACCTTCCCGGAGCAGCAGCGCCGCATGCGCATGCTGTCCACGCTTTTCTACGACCACTTCCGCCTGCGGCTGTACGCGCAGGAGAACGCCATACCCGTTGAGCCGGATTTCCGCCGCCAGTGGAAATTGCAGGATACCGGTTACCTTTGATCAGGCGCAAAGCCCTGGCTTCGGAGAGTGGTATAATAAATCCGACCGGTGCGCCGGCGAGGGAGAGCAACCATGAAAAAACTCACACTTTTATCCGTTGCCGTCTGTGTTCTAATAACGCTGCTTATATCTGCCTGCAGCCCGGCGCCTTCGTCTGCTACAAAGCTGAGAGTTGCCTGCGACGCCACATGGCCGCCTTTCGAGATAATCAACGAGCAAACCAAGGAACTGGACGGCTATGGACCCGAGCTGATACGCGCCGTCGCAGCCAGGGCGGGACTCGATATAGAACTGGTCAACGT
>JAQTLG010000320.1 GCA_028715025.1 Dehalococcoidia bacterium
GACTGCTGCTGGCCTGGGGTTTATGGCTGGCGGCTATCCTCGACGCCGTGGAGAATTATGCCCTCATCACCATGATGTACGGCAGCCCGGTGGACCCGTATCCTCAGATAGCTGCATACTGCGCAGCGTGTAAATTCGGCCTGATTTTACTGGGCTTGCTATACGCACTTATCTCGCTTATCGTTTATCTGGTCAAACTCTCCCGCGGGAAGCTTGTGCCGCTGAAATAGACGGTACATTCATAAACTGCCGATTTTCACATTGCTGCATAACTGTGCAGTCCCCCAAGGAATAAATTGCCGAAGAATGTGAGGAGCACCGCCAGGAAGCCGGCTACCAGAAACCAGGCGCTGCGGGAGTCCCTCCAGCCGAATATCCACCTCGTGAGCAAATAGAATGCGTAAATCAACCAGGTCACCAGCGCGGCGGTCTCCTTAGGGTCCCATGACCAGTAGCTGCCCCAGGCTATCTTTGCCCAGATTGAGCCGACGACTATCACCAGTGTCATGAAACAAAACCCGGCCAGGGACGATCGGTAGCCCAATCGATCGAGAGCAAATAGTGAGGGCATGAAGGAAGCTGTGTATCTATGCCCAACCAGGTAGAGCACAGCGCAGACAAACCCCAGGGCAAATAAACCATAGGCAATAACGGCACAGGACACATGAAGCGGCAGCAGCCATGTCTGGTTCAGAAGCGGTGGGAGAGGCTGATGCTGGACAGGCAATGAGAACGCATAGATCAGAATAGCAAGAGTTGTCAGTGCCCCTGCTGCACTGACCATATCATTCCTCTGCCTCCACCTGAAAATCAGCACAACCGTCAGCACGCCCCAACCGAAAGACATGGAAAACTCGTACATATCAGCGGCAGGAATATGCCCGGCCTGGATAGCATGCACGACCAGTGAAATGGTAAGCGCCAGCCAGGCCGCTAAAATAACGGGTAGTGAGTAACTGGAAACCGTCCTGTCCGGCGGATTTCCCTTAACATACAGAGAGATAAATCCCCAGACATATAAAATCAAGGCAAGCTGCAGGGCGACCAGTGCGGTCACGAACGCGAGTGTTTCAATCTGTCCCATAACCATTAAAGTATAAACAAATCTTTTCACCGTTGTATGTTACTGTTGACATCAATTAAATGATATTGTATAAATTGGTTTAAAACCGGGCAACGTCAGGTGAGGGAGGTGATAGACTTAACAATTGTTCCACTATTAGTTTCAAACTCCATTCGTCTTTTTATTAGTCAGTAGTAAAGGAGGTGAGTGTTTGCAGAAGATTGACTGGTCATCGCTATGGAACAAAGAGGACTGGTGGGCATGTTGGCTGGGGTTCATTATCCTGATTCTGGCCATGATTGGCATACTGCCCGCTGGCCCCAAGTTCGGTACCTGGTCAACAATCGACCAAGCTTTCCCCTCAGGCATTGCCACTATCTGGGACACATTAATCCTGTTTGTGATACTGGCCGTTCTGTCATTGATCGGCCTGATCTTCATGAAAAAGGATATAAAGCGTTTTGTCCCCGCCTTTATCGTAATTTTTGCGCTTGCATGGCTGGCTGTATTTATCGGTAAGCAATCCGTAATCAATGCCTGGGGCCTGGAGTATGTTATCTGGGCATTGATCTTCGGTCTGCTTATCAGCAATACGGTAGGCCTGCCCGGCTGGCTTAAACCGGCCGTGCTGACCGAGTACTTCATCAAGATCGGCCTGGTCTGCATGGGCGCAACCATACTTTTCTCAATCATCCTGAAAGCAGGCGGCGTAGGCATGTTACAGGCCTTGCTGGTAGTGGCTGCCGTATGGTTTTTCACTTACTGGCTGGGCAGAAGGTTCGGGATGGCCGAACGCTTCTCCAGCACTATGGCTACGGGCGTATCGATCTGCGGCGTATCGGCATCGATAGCCGCCGGAGGTGCGGTCGAGGGCGATCCCAAGGAAACCAGTTACATTATAGCCTGGCTGCTGGTGGGTGCAGTGATCATGATAGTTGTAATGCCCCCTATCGCCAAGGCTGTAAATATGCCCACCAACATGGCGGGAGCATGGCTGGGTGGAACAATCGATAATACCGGCGCTGTTGTGGCCGCCGGTGAAGTGATGAAAAGCAAAGCCTCGCTCGACACTGCTGCCCTGGTCAAAATGGCGCAGAATATATTAATCGGATTTGCGGCTTTCTTCCTGGCGGTATGGGCGACTTTGAAGCTGGATAAAAAATCCGCCAGCGAACGTCCGTCGTTCATGGAAATCTGGTATCGCTTCCCTAAATTTATCGTCGGATTCATTATCGCTTCTCTGATTGCTTCACTCTTCATCGAGCCCGTAATGGGATCTCAGGCCACTAAAACGATCACCGGTCTGATGACGACCTACCGCACCTGGTTCTTTGCATTGTGCTTTGTCTGCATCGGTCTGGAAACCAATTTCAAAGAGCTTCTCTCAGTCGGCGGTGGCAAACCGGCAGCGGTATACTGGATCGGACAATCATTCAATGTGGTGTGGACCCTGCTCATCGTCTGGATCCTGTGGTCCGGCGCCTTTTTCGTACCCCCTATACTTCCCGATTAACTCAACAAAACATTACGGGAGGGACCGGCTGCCGGTTCCTCCCGTAACAAATGTGTCTCAACAGGTTTATATCCCCTGCAACTTATAGCACCCCCGGCACTGTGCCGGCGCCGGCGGCATTGCCTCCGTGACTTCAGTCAAGGGCTGCTTCTCCTGTCCCTGTAGAATTTTACGTGCACCACGTATTCCGGG
>JAQTLG010000321.1 GCA_028715025.1 Dehalococcoidia bacterium
CGTTAATAAATCCATCTCTCAGCCCGCTATCGAGATGCTCTTCAGCGAAGCCGGAGCGGAGTTTTCCTGCGGCGAAAAAGGCTCTCTTTGCCTGGGGGATACCCTTGCTGTAGCAGATAGTCTGGTGGGCAGCCTGAGAAAACTGGTGAATGATGCCATTAATTCGTATGGCTGCAAATCGCTGGCATTGGTCCCGGTCAGGCTGGTGGGAAAGATAACTGGATATATTCTGCTGGCCAGCCCTGTTGCCGGAGGAATAACGCCGGATATTGTCGAAACGGTAGAGTCCATTTCAGGCCATCTGCAGGTCATAGTTGAGCATGCCGAACTGAAGGATGAGGTACGCAGGCAGCGGCAGGGGCTGCTGAAGCAAATGCATGAGCGGGCAGCCCATCTGGAAGCCTTAAGCGAAAGGTTGAAACAGGAATCTGCCGAGCGTAGGAAAGCACAGGAAGAGATGAGGGTGCAGAGAGACCTGGCAGTGGCGCTCAACGGCATAGAGAACCTTGATCAGGCCTTGAAGTTGTGCCTGGATACTGCAATTTCAGTTTCGGGCATGGACTGTGGAGGTATCTACCTGGCAGATCTCGTTGCCGGAGGATTCCATCTGACGGTTTCCAGAGGACTGTCCGATGATTTCGTCAGGCAGGTTACCTATTATAATGATTCGGAGCCGAATGCCCTTATCATCAAAAACGGTGTACCGGTTTACTCAACTTATAGCGAAATCGATAAAACGGCAGACGAGATCCGGCAGGCGGAGGGCCTGAAGGGCCTTGGTATTATACCGGTTATGCATGATGGCAGGGCTGTGGCATGCCTGAATATCGCTTCCCATGTGTTGGACGAGATACCCTTCAACGCCCGTAGCGTGGTCGAGGCCATTGCAGCGGACCTCGGTACATTCATTGCTCATATTGTGGACAGGGAAGCGTTGAAGGAGAGCGAGGAACGTTACCGTACGCTCTTTGCCGGGACTCCCAATCCCATAGTGGTCAAGGATATGGAGGGCAATTATATAGACGGCAATGATGCCGCACTGGCTTTTCTCGAGTGTACACGAGAAGAGTTTCTTGCTATGCACGTGAAAAACACATTGCCTCCTTACCTCGATGAGGACTGGTACGCGAATTTTCGCAAAATATGGGAGACAGGGGGGACGGTAGAGCGGGATTATTATGTCTGGGGCAAGATAAAGGTGCTTGAACTTACGCTCACACCGCTGCAGGTCCGCGGCCGAAAGATAGTGTTCGGCATAGGCCGTGATGTTACGGAGAGAAAAAAAGCTGAAAAGGAGTTGCGGGAGTCGGAGGAAAAATACCGGCTGTTAGTGGAAAACGCAAATGAGGCCATCGCAGTTGTGCAGGACTCCACTGTTAAATATGTCAACAACAGGACGTTTGAAATTATGCTCCACAGCAGGGAGGAGTTCCTGTCCAGACCTTTTATTGAGTTCATTCATCCGGACGATAGGCAAATGGTAATGGGATACTACGCGGGCTGGGTAAGTCATGAAAAGGTGCCGTCGTTGTATCCTTTCAGGTTTATCGATAAGGACGGATCGATAAAGTGGGCGGAGATGAGGACGACCACTTTTAAGTGGGAGGGCAAACCTGCCGTCCTGGTACTGATGACGGATATCACTGAAAGGCAAAAGGCCGAGGAGGCGTTGAGGCAGAGCGAGGAGCGATACCGCCTGCTTGCCGAGAATTCACTGGACGTGATATGGACCGTGGGCCTGGATCTGGAGCCGCTCTATATAAGCCCATCAGTTCAGTTGTACACAGGGCTTAAAGCGGACGATGTAATGAATATAGTCGCACAGGGAGAAGACTATGCCGGCAGGCTGGGAATAGACAGAAGAGATGCTGAGCGCCAGCGGGTTGCCATGCGGACGCTGATAGAGGGAGAGGCGGAGATACAGGTCATTGAATATAAAGTAAAGGCCGGTGACGGGAAAAGCTACTGGGCAAATGAGAAAATGAGCATTTTACGTGACGGCGAGGGCAACGTATCCGGGATAATAGGTGTGACCAGGGACATTACTGAGCAGAAGAAGGTGACTGAGAACCTTATCGTCGCAGACCGGCTCGTTTCTCTCGGTGAGATGGCTGGCGGCCTGGTCCATGAGATTAATAATCCACTTACCGCGGTGATGGGATTCGCATATCTGCTGCAGCAGAATCCCGCCACATCCCCGGAGATAAGAGAGGACGTGGATTCTATATATGGGGAGAGCAAGCGGGCGGCCGAGGTAATAAAGAATTTCCTGGCCTTTTCACGCGGCCAAACGGCTGAGAAAAACGCAGAGCAGATAAATGTCCTGGTTGAGAACGTGCTCAAGTTGAGACAGAGCCGGATGCAGAAAGAGAATATCGAGGTGAAGCTGGACCTGGCGGAAGGTTTGCCCTCGGTCTATTGCAACCCGGCGCGGATTCAACAGGCCATACTTAATATCGTGTTAAATGCGGAATATTTTATGTACCAGACCCACCAGCGCGGCACGCTCACCATTAAAACGCAGGTATATGGCGGTAATATAAGGTTATCCATAGGGGATGACGGCCCAGGAATGACGTCCGATAAGCTGGACCATGTATTCGATCCTTTCTTCACTACCAAGCAGGCCGGGGATGGCACGGGGCTGGGCCTCAGTATCTGTCACAGTATTGTCCGCGAACACGGTGGCAATATCTATATAGAAAGCTCACCGGGCAAGGGCGCTGTTTTTACCATCGATCTGCCGGCCGGGCAACAAGGCTTA
>JAQTLG010000322.1 GCA_028715025.1 Dehalococcoidia bacterium
AACTCCCGGCGGGGACGTGGGAAAACGAGACCCGCCATGACCCATTGCCGTTCGTAGCGCCGGAAGGAGTGCCGATCAAGGTGAAACTGACCATTGACCCGAAAGAGGCCTACATAACGCTTGACTTCACCGATAATATCGACTGCATCTCTTTCGGCCTTAATATGAGCGAGTCCACTGTAATGGCCTCCGCCGTGGCAGGCGTGCTGAATAACCTGGACCCCACACTGCCTCATAACTGGGGGGCGTTCAGCCGTATCATCATCAAGACACGCGAGGGCTGCGTGATCGGCCAGGTCAAGCACCCACTCAGCGGATCAATGGCGACAACCAACCTTGCCGACCGCGTGATCAATGTCGTGCAGGCCTGCTTCGGCAAGGTCAGGAAAGACCTGGGCCTGGCGGACGGCGCCTTCATGCCGGCCGCGGCCGGCAGCGTTTTCGGCATTGACTGGCGCAAGAACAATGCCATCTATGTCAGGCAGCTCATGATGGGAGGAGCAGGAGGGCCGGGTCATTACGGATACGATGGGTGGTTAGGCTACGGCATACCGGTCACTGCCGGGGTGGTCCACATGGACAGCATCGAAGTAGACGAGCAGGCCATGCCGCTTCTAATTGCCAAGCACGAGATCATTCCGGATTCAGCCGGGGCGGGCCAATGGCGCGGCGCCATCGGGATGGAATGCTGGCAGAAGCCACGGCACGACGCCGGCTCCTGGGGCTTCATAGCCGACGGCCATTTCAATCCGCCGCAGGGGATCAACGGCGGCCTACCCGGGAGCGCTCTTCAGCTATATAAATTCGATATGGTCAAGGGCCCGGCTGCCAGGACAGAGCTGCCCACCGTGTCTATGGAAACGCTTCAGCCAAATGAGATGATGATATCGCTTTCCTCCGGCGGCGGTGGTTTCGGCGACCCGCTGGACCGCGATCCCGAGAGGGTGCGGCACGACGTGCGCGAGGGCTATGTCACACTGGAAAAAGCGCGTGAAATATATGGTGTGGTTATCAAAACTGATACCGAGCTTTACTCAGTCGATAGCGAGGCCACCAAAGCCTTGAGAAAAGAGATGAAAAAGAGCAGGGAGGCTGCGAAATGAGCTACAGGCTTTGCATAGATATCGGGGGCACATTTACCGACCTGGTGGTGTCAGACCCGAAGGGAAAAGTTGATATCTTCAAATCGCCCACTACGCCGGGCAACTACACGGACGCCTTTATCGAAACCGTGAAAATGGCGGCAGACAATTACGACCTGCCTCTAAAGGAGTTCATGGCGCAGTGCAGCACAATTGAGGGCGGGTACTTTGGCCACGGCTCCACGGTCAGCACCAATGCCATCATCGAGGGCAAGGCGGCCAAGACCGGCCTGATCTGCACCAGAGGCTTCAGAGACATACTGCTCGCCCGTGAGGGTGGTAAAGAGAATCCTTATAACTGGCAGATGGAGTATCCCGAGCCCTATATACCACGTTACCTGACTATCAGCGTTGGCGAGAGAATCAATGCCGAAGGCGGAATAGAGGAAAAGCTCAACGAGGACGATGTGCGTCAGGCTATACGCCAGTTAAAAGAATACAACGTCCGCGCCATAGCGGTGGCTCTTCTGTGGTCCATCGTCAACCCGGTCCACGAGTTAGAGATCGCCAAAATTATTGAAAATGAATGGCCGGGTATTCCGTACAGCCTGAGCCACCAGGTTAATCCCTGTATCAGGGAGTATCGTCGCTTTTCATCGACCGCAATCGACGCCTCGCTCAAGCCGCTGGTCGGCAGCTATGTGGCACAGCTTGAGAAGAGGCTGGAGGCGATAGGTTATAAAGGGCAGTTGTCGCTGCTTACATCAAGCGGGGGAGTGGTATCAGCCGAGGAATTCGTGAGAAAGCCCATTTTCAGCGTCGACTGCGGGCCTGCGCTGGCGCCCAGCGCCGGACGGCTGATCGCAGAAACCGACCTGGGTATCGATAACATCATCACTACCGACATGGGCGGTACCAGCTTCGATGTTGCCTGCATAACCGGCGGTGAGATAGCGGTCTCGCGTGAGACGGAGGTCGGTGGCTTTATGCTGGGCATCAACAAGGTGGACAGCAAGTCCATCGGCGCCGGTGGTGGCAGCATCGCCTGGGTAGACACGGGCGGACTTCTGCACATCGGGCCTCACAGCGCAGGTGCTGTGCCCGGCCCAGCCTGCTACAACAAGGGCGGCACAGAGCCGACGGTCACCGACGCCAACGTTGCGCTCGGCTATCTTGATCCTTCATATTTTCTGGGTGGGGGCATGAAGCTGGATAAAAAGCTGGCAGTTAAAGCAATTGAGGAAAAGGTTGCAGGACCACTAAAGCTAAGCGTTGAAGAGGCGGCCTACGCCATGTGGGGTGCCGTCAATGCCAGTATGTCAAACGTCATCCAGGACATCACCATCTGGCGGGGAATCGATCCCCGCGAGTACACAATAGTGTCGGGTGGTGGAGCGGGAGGAATGCATATCGTTGCCATAGCCGAAGAACTGGGAGTTAAAAAAATATTAATACCCAGGGTGGCCGGTGCGCTCAGCGCATTCGGTGGGGCTTTCGCAGACATAACTTCTGAGTTCAGCCTGAGCAAGTTCACCGAGAGCGGCAGTTTTGATTTTGAAGGCATAAACTCGGCATTGGACGGCCTGAAAAAGCAGGCGGAGGAGGTTTTCGAGCACATGCGGGTGCCGAAAAAACAGAGGAAGCTGCAGGTCTATGCCGAGGCCAGATATCCG
>JAQTLG010000323.1 GCA_028715025.1 Dehalococcoidia bacterium
CCTGGTCGATATTATCAACATGTATCAATCCCAGTACCGGACCGAATATCTCGGTGGTGGCTACCTCGCCTTTGGGCTGCAGACCGTCCAGAACTGTGGGACCTACAAAGCTGCCCTGCTCGTAACCCTTGATAACGGCCCCCCTGCCATCGGCGAGAACGCGCGCACCTTCTTTTTCGCCCTGCCCAATAAGGTGTTCGATCCTGGCCTTGCTCTGCTGCGTGATAACCGGCCCCATCTGCGTATTTTTATCCAGGCCGTACCCCACCACCCTTGTCCTGGCCATATCCACAATAGCTTTTGTGAAAGGGCCTTTCGCCTCTCCCACGGCTATAACCAACGATCCTGCCAGGCAGCGCTGACCGGCACAGCCGAATGCGCTGTCGGCCGTTATACGCGCCGCCATCTCCATATCTGCATCGGGCATAATTACTATCGGATTCTTGGCGCCACCCTGGCACTGGGCTCTCTTGCCGGCAGCCGTGGAACGGCTGTACACGTATTTAGCCACGGGCGTAGAACCCACAAAGCTCACGGCACGAACGGCAGGATTATCCAGCAGACAATCCACAACATCTTTAGCCCCGTTAACGAGATTGAGCACACCCGGAGGGAATCCGGCCTGCTCCATCAGGCCAAATATTTTTTGCAGCGTACAGGGCACCTTCTCAGACGGCTTGACCACATACGTATTGCCGCAGGCAATGGCATATGGTAAAAACCAGAATGGCACCATGCCCGGAAAATTGAAGGGGGCGATCACTGCACACACGCCCACAGGCTGCCTGATCATGACCTCGTCGATCCCCCGCGCTATGTCTTCCGAGTTGTAACCCTGCATCAACTGAGGAATGCCGCAGGCGGATTCAACGTTCTCGATCAGGCGGCGTGTTTCACCACGCGCCTCCTCCAGAGTCTTGCCGCACTCCATAGTTATCATGCGTGAGAGGTCCTCAAAATTATCTTCCAGGAGGTTCTTCAACTTGAACAGGTACTGTACACGCTCCGTTGCCGGAGTTCTGCGCCAGGAAGGCAAAGCCCCGGCGGCAGCATCCACCGTGTTCTTTACCTCTTCAGCGGTGGAGAGCCGCACCCGTCCCAATACCTCTCCTGTAGCAGGATTTATTACATCCTGTATATCCCCTGATTTAGACGACAGCCACTTCCCTCCGATGTAATTCAGTATATCCATCGTGCCTTTCATATGAGTAATCCTCCGGATATCCAGTTAAGTCGTATAACTGTTAACTGACTATGTATCGCTAACATATTTCCTCTGCGTATCGATCTTCCGCATCCACAGCCTTATCAAAATGTCCAGACAATTATACATCACCGCCTGACTTTATTCCCGCATTCCCGCTTTCATTACATGCCCCCTTATGATAATATATGCGTAACGACAGAGCGTTCGGTCTGTGGGATGAGAAAAGTTCGCACGTTCAGCCATGATACGGAGCTGGTTAAGCAGCGGCGTAACCATATCGTCAAGGTAGCCACCGAGCTGATTGCCAGCAGGGGTTATAACAACATCAGCACCCGCGAGCTGGCGGCGGCGCTGGGAATGAGCACTGGCGGCCTTTATCACTACATAGGATCAAAGCAGGATATCCTGTATTTGATTATTAACTTTGCCTCCGACCTTACCAGCCAAACGATGGGACGTTTTGATGAACGGATGCAGAACGAAACTCCCTCCCTGCAGCTTATTAAATCGATAGAAGTTTACCTGGACATCGTGGAGACCTATCGTGATTTCCATAACTTCGTCAACCATATCATGCTGTCACTGACCGTAAGCGAAAGACGCATAGTCTACGAGGCTGAGTCTAGGGTTGTGGAATATTTTGAGAAGCTGATACTGCGTGGAATCGAACTGGGTGAGTTTTCCACCGACGATGCCAGGCTGGCAGCGCATAATATCGTGGCCATGGCCAACGCCTGGGCCAACCGCGGGTGGTATCTGAAAAAATACTATACCCTCGATAGTTATACCAGAGAACAGGTTAAACTGGTCCTCACACAGCTTGAAAAATCAAAACTGCGGAAATAATTAATAAACGGAATAGGAGGAAACATGACGACAGGCAGTAAACCCGGCACAAAAACCCTCAGCACCAAGAAGCAGTTCATCGACAGGCTGAGCAAGATGCGCCGTAATGTGTATTTCGACGGCCATCTGATCGACCGCACCGATGAGCTGCAGATGAACACCATCAACATTATCGGATCGACCTACGATTTCGCCCAGGACCCCAGGTTCCAGGACCTTGTCCTGGCCAAGAGCCACATAACCGGCAATACCATCAACCGATTCACGCATATTCACCAGAGCAAGGAGGACCTGCATAAGAAGCAGGACATGACCCGCGCGCTCTGCCAGCAGGTTGGCGGCTGTATACAGCGCTGTATGGGCATTGACGGGTCCAATGCATGTAACGCCATATCGTTTGAGGCCGATAAGCATAACAAGGGTGCGACCGAATACCATAAGAATTTTCTTAAATGGATAGAGCATTTTCAGACCAAAGACCTGGTCGGCTGCTGCGCTCAGACTGACGTTAAAGGCGACAGAATGAAAAGGCCCAGCCAGCAGAATGATCCCGATTTATATCTCCATATTGTAGAGCGTAAGAGTGACGGCATCGTCGTCAGCGGCTGCAAGGTACACAATTCGGAGGCTTCCACAGCCGACGAAATCGTGGTTGTGCCCACACGCTCGCTGCTGCCGGAGGAAAAGGATTGGGCGGTG
>JAQTLG010000324.1 GCA_028715025.1 Dehalococcoidia bacterium
CTGGCCAAATTGATCGATCTGGGAAACAAGATGGACATCAGCGAAGTGGACGCGCTGGAGTACCTGTCCCAGGACCCCGATACCGGGGTTATCTGCATCCATCTTGAATCGATCAAGGGAAGCGGCCGCCGCTTTTACCAACTTCTGAAGCAGACCACACCCAATAAACCGGTGATCGTCCTTAAGGGCGGCAGGACCGAGGCAGGGGCGAAGGCGGCCATGTCGCATACAGGGTCGCTGTTACAGGGCAGCGATATCGTTTTTGACGTAGCCTTAAAGCAGGTCGGGGCCATCAAAGCGGATACTCTGGACGATTTCCTCTATCTGGCCAAGGCTTTTTCCTACCTTCCGGTTCCCGGGGGAAACCGTGTGGCCATAGCCACCTTTCCCGGTGGTGAGGCCGTACTGGCCACTGATACCATCTATCAGAACGGACTGGTCATGGCTGAGCCCGGAAAAGCCAGCTACGAGAGGCTGCACAAGACTTTCCCGGCCTGGGAGATAGCGCTCAATCCTTACGACTTCGGAATTATTTATACATTCAGCTCTTTCAACAACAACCACGGCGCCTTTATCGAGGCCATGGCCGATGATGAGAAAGTCGACTGTATCGCTGTGCAGCTGCCCCCTCCGGTATTCCCCATCGATCCCGAGACATTCTGCCCGCCCTTCCTGGCAGCTCCAAACAAAGGCAAGCCTCTTGTTGTCTGGCCCCCTCACATGCTGCGCTTCGATACCAACATTATCGAGTGGCTTGAGGCGCACTCCATACCCGTTTTCCCCTCGGGGGCGATCGCTATCAAGTGCCTGTCCGCGCTCAACCGTTATCGCCGGATTTTACGAGCTTCCTGACGGCATCAACCAGGCCTTCCAGCGGCAGTATTTCAGCCTGTTTCTCCCTGCGCCATTTCAACTCCACGCTGCTGGTTTTAAGCGTGCGCGCGCTGATTACGATGCGCAGAGGTATGCCGATCAGGTCCGCATCGTTGAACTTCACCCCGGGCGATTCCGGCCTGTCGTCCAGCAGCACCTCTATGCCTCCTGATGTCAGTTCTGCGTAGAGCTTTTCTGCTGCCTGCATTACCGGTGGATCGTCCACTTTCAATGGGCAGAGGCAGACCTCGAATGGTGCTATGGGCAGGGGCCAGATTATGCCCTTGTCGTCATGGCTTTGCTCGACTGCGGCGGCCAGCAGCCGTCCCACACCGATGCCGTAACATCCCATAATAATGGGCTTGCTCTCGCCGTCTTTGTCCAGGTAATACGCCCCCAGGCGGTCACTCAGGAAAGTGCCCAGCTTGAAGATGTGGCCCACCTCGATGCCCTGCTGCGATTCGAGCTTACCATCGCATTTCGGGCACTGATCGCCCGCACGGGCGACCGCGATGTCCGCTATCGTATCAACCTTGAAATCGCGGGGATAATTCACGTTTTTCAGATGCGCATCAGGCTTATTGGCGCCGGCTACGAAGTTTCCGCCCAGCTTGATGGAATCGTCGCCTACTATTCTGTGGCCCTTCAGGCTGATGGCCGAGGCATAGCCTGCAACCAGGCCCGCCTCTTTAGTTTCAGCTTCGGTCGCCATGTGTAAATCGTTGCATTTAAGCAGGTTCTTCAGCTTGATCTCATTCACATCCAGATCACCGCGGATGACCACAAAGATGATTTCGCCATCAGCCACGTAAAATACGGATTTGAGCGTTTGCTCAGCTTTTATGCTCAGGAAATTGGCCACTTCCTCGATTGTCGTCATTTTAGGCGTAGAGACCTCCTCAATTGCCAGAGGTTTTACCTCAGTCTCAGACGTTTTCACGCTGGTGGCCTTCTCTGAATTGGCGGCATAGCCGCACTTGGCGCAATAGATGATCTGGTCTTCACCGCTCTCTGCTATCAGCATGAACTCATGCGAGGCCTTGCCGCCGATGGCGCCGCTGTCGGCCTCGACCATCACCGCCGGGAGTCCACACCTGGCATACACATTTTTGTATGCCTGTATCATTTTTTCGTAGCTGACATCCAGTCCGGCCTCATCGACATCGAAGCTGTAGAGGTCCTTCATGATGAACTCGCGCACACGCAGCAGGCCTCCCCTCGAGCGCGGCTCGTCCCTGAACTTATTCTGGATCTGGTAAAGGAGCTGGGGCAGGTCGCGATAGCTCTGCACGGAACGCCTGACCAGGTCGGTGATCACTTCCTCGTGGGTCGGGCCCAGTGCCAGCTTATGTTCCTTGCGGTCGGTTACTATGAACAGCGTTTTATCGAATGAGGCCATACGGCCGGATTTCTCCCATAGCTCGATAGGCTGCAGTGAGGGCATCATCAATTCCTGGCTGCCTGCGTTGTCCATCTCGCTGCGGATGATATCCTCGATTTTTTTCAGCGATCTCCACCCCAGCGGCAGGTAAGAATATACACCTGTGGCTACCTGCTGTATCATGCCTGCCCGCACGAGCAGACGGTGGCTGGCACAGTCGGCGTCCGCCGGCGCCTCTTTTAATGTCTTGCCCAGAAGTCTGGAGAAACGCATGTTCCTTGCCCTCGAATAAAATTAATAGCCCATTTTAGAATATTTTAACTCGAATAGAAAGTGCGGCGGCTGCCTGGCGGGACTGAACTCATGCCGGTGTAAGCTACAAGTTATCAATCTCGTCTTTAAGCGCCCGTAAATAGCCGCTCTCGCTGACGGTCCGTATGACACGGCCTTTCTTGAATATGGCGCCTTTGCCTTTACCGC
>JAQTLG010000325.1 GCA_028715025.1 Dehalococcoidia bacterium
CTATTTTCTAGTCCTGCTACCGCAGTTCTTATATACGGCCGGCGCTTGATTTGCGAAATAAAAAATAAACTTGATATACTTAACAACCTATCGCGGACCCGGAAATGGAAGATGTCTGACTAATTGATTTCTGTGCCCCTGTAGCTCAGGGGATAGAGCACCGGCCTCCGGAGCCGGGTGCGAGGGTTCAAGTCCCTCCAGGGGCGCATCGGACCCGAATATACTTAAGCAGGGATAGATGAAACAAGGGACAACTATCGAAATTCGCTGGCACGGCCGTGGAGGCCAGGGAGCGGTTACCTCCGCCGAGTTGACCGCGTTGGCCGCCATGCGCGAGGGCAAGTTCGCCCAGGCCTTCCCCAGCTTTGGCCCCGAGAGGCGCGGGGCACCCGTGCTGGCTTTTATCCGCATCAGCCAGGACACGCCCATCCGCATCCGTTCAGGTGTGGTAAAGCCGGACATCGTGATAGTGCTCGATCCCGGGCTGGTAACCCTCATAAATGTGGTGGACGGATTAAAACCAGGCGGGGCACTGATCGTCAACAGCACCCGCGCTGTCGACGACCTCAAGCAGGAGTTCAACGGTGACTGGAAGCTGGCGGTGGTCAATGCATCTTCCATCGCAAGGGAACTGCTGGGGGTTAATATTGTCAATACCACCATGCTGGGTGCCCTGATCAGGGCCACCGGTATCATTAATATAGAATCTCTGAGTGAGCCGCTGGCCGAGAAGTTCGGCGCGCGCTCCAAGGCCAACTTTGAAGCATGCAATCGCGCTTTCAAAGAGACGATATTGGATGAGATAACCACCGGCGGGCCCAAAAAACAGAAAAGTTTTCAGGCCGAGAAGCTGCCCAAATGGAACGAGTTGCTGGTGGGATGTGCTGTCACCGATGCGGGAAACACCAAGCAGTTCTGCACCGGAAACTGGAAATCGGAGCATCCGGAGTGGAACAACGACGTTTGCATCAAGTGCGGCATATGTTCACTTTATTGCCCCGAGGCCTGCATCAGCCAGCAGAGCGACGGCTATTTTCGCTCCGATCCCTTCTTTTGCAAGGGCTGTGGCATCTGCGCACAGGAGTGCTGGACCAGGGCTATTAAAATGGTTGAGGGACCTTAATCATGGCATCGAAACGTATCGGTATTGAAGCATCTCTGGCCATCGCTGAGGCTGTTAAACTGGCCAATACAGATGTCATTGCCGCGTATCCCATAACTCCACAAACTCACATTGTGGAAGGGCTGGCCGAGATGGTGGCCAACGGCGATCTCGATGCCGAATACATACCTGTCGAATCGGAGCACTCCGCCATGAGCGCATGCCTGGGCTCCAGCGCCGTCGGCGCCAGGACATTCACCGCCACTGCAGGACAGGGACTGATACTCATGCACGAGGTAGTTATGGTGGCGTCCTCGATGCGCCTGCCCATCGTTATGACGGTGGCCAACCGCGCCCTCTCCGGACCGCTCAACGTCTGGGGGGATCAGTCCGATGCCATGATTACCAGGGATGCCGGTTGGATACAGTTCTTTGTGGAAAACGGCCAGCAGGCCTTCGACCACGTGATATGCAGCTTTTATATCGCAGAGCACCCGGACGTCCTGTTGCCGGTCATGATAAATGTGGACGGATTCCATGTCTCACATGTGATCGAGCCCATCGAGATTCTCGACCGGAAGACTGTCGATGAATTCCTGCCTCCCTACAAGCGCAGGTACACGCTGGACCCGGATAATCCTGTATCCATGGGCTGTTTCGCAGCGCCAAATCTATATACTGAGACCAGGAAGGATCTGGATAACGCGGTGCGCGAGTCCAGGAAGGTGATACTTGATGTATGGCATAAATATGGCGAACTCACAGGGCGGCATTACAAGCCGATTGAATATTACAAGGCTGACAGGGCTGAAACACTGCTGGTGACAGCGGGCGGATACAGCGAAAATGCCATGGACGCCATCGATAAGATGCAGAGTGAGGGCAAGAAGGTCGGCCTGGTCAGACTCCGCCTTTGGCGTCCTTTCCCCTATGAGGATATGATTGAGGCACTGTCGGGAGCCCGCAACGTTATCGTTTTCGACAGGGCGATATCTCTCGGCGGTCCGGCACCGATCTGCTCGGAGATCAGGGCGGCCCTCTATTCGCTTGAAAAAAGGCCGCATATCGTCAGCATTGTCGGCGGATTAGGCGGACGCGACGTATCGCCGGATGATTTTGAAAAGATCATCGATATAGGCTTGGAACGTATTAAGTCCGGACGCAACATACATGTATGGAGTGAGAGAATAGTGGAAACTCTCAGCATTTATGTCCCCAAACTGGTCACCAAAGGCGAATATATTGCCTCAGGTCACCGGGCATGCTCGGGCTGTGGTGAGGTGCTGGCTGTGCGTTACGTGTGCAAAGCACTGGGTCGCAACACCATCATCTCCAATGCTACAGGCTGCATGGAGATCATCTCGTCGCCTCTTCCTGAATCAGCCTGGGAGGTCCCCTGGATCCACACCATCTTCGAGAATGCCTCGGCCGTAGCGTCCGGCATCGAATCCGGCATCAAGGCGCTCAGACGCAAGCACGGGTATACCAAGGAGGTAAAGGTCGTAGCCATGGGTGGTGACGGTGGCACGGCGGACATCGGCCTGCAATCGTTGTCAGGCGCACTGGAAAGGGGACATGATTTCCTCTACGTTTGCTATGATAACGAAGCTTATATGAATACCGGC
>JAQTLG010000326.1 GCA_028715025.1 Dehalococcoidia bacterium
CGGTCCAGGCAAAGGGAATAGGCACGGTTATTTAACGCGGTACATGTCGTTGAAATACTGCGTGGTCATCTCCTTGGCCTGCGCCCGGTCGGGCAGTGAACCGATCATGCCGTAGATCGCGGCCTCACCGGAGATGTCCTCCTGCTTCAAGCGGGAGACCTCTTTGGCTGCATCAGCGAAGTCCTTGAGGAAGGGCTCGACTATTCTTATATGCATGGGAGACACGGTAAAGTGCAGGGTGGGCGGCATATGCTGGCTGTCGATATTCCATCCGCGCGCCTTCATGGCATCGCCCAGCGCGAAGACGTTGAGCGTATCGCTGCCCACGGCGAAGGTAGTGGCCGGCGGGTTACCCACGATATGCAGGCCGGGGATACGCTTGATGCCCTCCATCAGCAGCCGTGTGGCCTCCATGGCGTCCCTGGCCAAACGCATATAGCCTTCCCATCCCAGGAATTTCATTACCGACCATGAGGCGGCTATCGGGCCTCCGGGGCGTGCGCCCGAGATGGCCGGCGTGGCGTAGACGCCCCCGTTCCAATCCGTATAGACAAAGAGTTGATATTTTCGCAGCTCCGCATTTCTGTACGTGATGGTGGAAGCGCCCTTGGATACGTAGCCGTACTTGTGGATGTCGGCGGACATGGACGTCACTCCGGGTACACGGAAATCGAAAGGCGGGATAGGGTATCCCAGCCTTTCCAGGAACGGAAGAATGAATCCTCCTACGCAGGAGTCCACATGAAACCACACGCCTTTCTCTTCTGCGATGGCGGCCATTTTTTCGATGGGATCGATGACGCCATGAGGGTAAGAGAAGGCGGAGCCCATGGCGAATACTGTATTGGAGTTGAACGCCTTCTTAAAGGCATCCAGGTCGACTTCGGATGATTCGCTGGTGGGGACGATAACCGTTTTAATATCGAGGTAATAGGCGGCCTTGTTGAAAGCGGGGTGCGCCGAACGCGGTATGATCAGCTCGGGCTTTTTTACATCAGGGCGCTTTTCCCTGGCGTAATCCCTGGCCGCCTTGACCGCCATGATGATGCTTTCAGTACCGCCGGAGGTCATATTCCCCGCCGCAGTAGCGCCTCCATGCAGCAGATCGGCCGTCATGGAGGTGACCTCGGTCTCCATACGCAGCAAACTGGGGAATGCGAAGGGGCTGAGCCCGTTCTCGAAGACGAATGTGCTGAGGGCTGTCTCAACCACCTTGCTGACATCCTCCGAGGCCCTGAAGACCATGCTGAAAGCGCGTGCGCCCTTCCAGTCCATATCGTCGGATTTGAGCGCAGCTAACTCGCCCTTGAGCTTATCAATGGGAATACCTTTCTCTGGAAATTGCATAGCAGATGCCACCTCCCAACACATAGTAGCTTTACGGGGCGGATAATTCAAGGCAGGGATGGAGTGCAGCCGGAATCAGTCGTTGGATTCGGCCGGGGTACTGGATGAACGTGATACCCTGGTCGCGGGTACGGAGGCCATGGTATGCATAGCCCTGGCGACCAGTTTCCTGTCCTTACCTTTGATCGAGTACACCTCGGCCTCCGTAAAAAGGATGTTTTTGCCGGGCTTTGTCACATGCCCATGGCATTCCAGGTATTCCCCTTCCGCGGGTTGAAAATAATTGATCTTGTATTCGATGGTCAGGATGCGCCGGCTTTCCGGCACGAGGGAGTAACTGGCGTATCCAGCCGTGTGGTCGGCCATGGTGGCGATCAGGCCGGCATGCGCGAAGCCGTCCTGCTGGAAGTGCCGCTTCTGCAGCTTGATCCTGGTGACGAAATCTCCCGGCTTGAGCGACACCGGAACCAGTCCCAGGTATCTGGTGAAGCCCTGAACAGCGTCCTTTTTAAGGTATTCAAGCCTGGCGCGGTCTATCTTCATGCGGCCTACCCTGATCAAATATCAGGTATTAGTATAACTCATAGCAGGTATAAAATTAACTGTGATTCCGGCGGAGCACGGCGCCGAGATGTAAGGCAACCGGCTGCTGTCTTATGGTATAGTTGTCGGGAACAGCCGTGGTGGAGATCCGTGAGCGAAGTCGTAGATATTACACAGAACCTGAAATTACTGGACCCTCATATTCCCATACCTGCCTATAACAGGTTTATCGGCAGTTACCTCGTGCTCGGGGACAGGAGCGCTCTCATTGATCCCGGACCCGCGTCAGCCAGATCAGGCCTGCTCTCGGCCCTGGCCAAAGCCGGCGCGCGGGCGGAGGATGTTCATTATATTGTGCTCACACATATCCACGTCGACCATGCCGGCGGCACAGGGGGGATCATCCATGATTTCCCCAACGCGGTGGTGCTGGCTCACAGCCGTGCCCGTCCTCACCTCTCGGATCCCTCTATGCTATGGAAGGCCAGCGTTAAGGTACTGGGGGACCTGGCCTTGAAATACGGCCCGATGGAGCCGGTTCCTGAAAACCGGATAGCTGAAGCAGCCGACGGCATGCGTATCGATTTGGGCGGGACTATATTAACAGTCTATCTAACTCCGGGACATGCGGTCCACCATTTAAGCCTCTTCGATGATGTCACGCGCATATTGATCGCGGGTGAAGCGGCGGGAGTATGTGTCAACGGCGTCATCAGGCCAGCCACGCCGCCTCCCTTCAAACTGGATGAGACCGTGGCATCCATAGACAGGCTGATCGGGCTTGAACCGCGGAGGATATGTTACGGGCACTTCGGCTGCT
>JAQTLG010000327.1 GCA_028715025.1 Dehalococcoidia bacterium
GCTGTTTATTATTATTCTTCTTAGACAGCTGGAGATACTCTGAAAGATTCCGCTGCTATTCTTTTTTGCTGTGCAATAAAAATGCCTGTAGCCGCAACCGCTATCATTTCAGACCAATCTGTATAATTATTAGAGCTGCCTGCTTCTGTACTGCTTATATTGTAGAAATTTTATTCCTGCTCTCTGCTGACCAGTATGCGTCCGTCCACCACCAGGTAGAACTGGCCTTCCGGCAATACCTTGACCGGATTCAGGTCCATCTCAAGTATCTGCGGATGGTTCTCCGCCATGGCAGATATTCTCAACAACAGCTCCTCGATGGCCGGGATGTCGGCACGCTTGGATCCTCTCCAGCCTTCCAATAACTGATAAGCCTTGACAGATTTGATCATCTCATGTGCGTCTATATCGGTCAACGGGTGGATGTTGAAAATAACGTCCTGGAAAAGCTCCACATATACTCCGCCCAGGCCGAACATCACCAGAGGGCCGAAGGCCGGGTGCTGTGTAAGTCCCACGATTACCTCAACTCCACCCTGTACCATCTTCTGGACTATCGTTCCCCCCATCTCAGCGCTCTTGCCTATCCCTTCCATGTTTTCCCTGATGCGGACAAAGGCTTTCTTCACCTCGTCATTTGAACGGCAGTCGAGAATCACGCCTTCGGCCTCGGTCTTCTGTGTGATTGATTGGGAGAGAACCTTGACCGCCACCGGACATCCGATCTCCTGCGCAGCGGCCGCAGCCTCCTCGGGTGTCCTGGCGATCTTGAGCGTTACAAACTTTATTCCATAGCACTCAAACAGGCCGAGGATCGACTCGGCGTCCAGCCATACCTGGTTTTTGCCCGATTTTTCAATGGCCGAACTAATGATGCAGTCGGCCCGCTCCTTATCGATATCGGGGAACTCGGGAATCTTACCGGCGGGCCTTTTCAGCCGCTGGCTGAATTCGACTGCCCGCGCCAGGGCTCCGGCTGTCGACTCGGGGAAAGCGAAGGACGGAACAATCCGCCTTTCCTGGGGACCTAGACTGATACCTGCGCCTCGTGTGCCGAGGATAGATATAGCCAGCGGCTTTCCGGCTTCACGATATAAAGGGGCAACCTCGCGGATGACCGTATCGAATTCCTCCGATAGTCTGGGAATGGCCTGGATAAAGATGACGACCACCATATCCACATCGGTATCTTTGAGCAGTATCTTGAGGGTTTGCCCGTACTGCTCTGTCGACACCTCGGGCGACATATCGAGGGGATTCGAGATATTGGCCCGTGAAGGCAGGAAGGTTTTTAGCCGCGCTGCCAGCCCATCGGACAGCGGGGGGATTTCAAGGCCCCTGCTCCTGCAGGCCTCGGCTGTTAGCAGTGCCGGGCCGCCCGCATTGGATATAATGGTCACCCTGTTGCCCTGCGGCAGCGGCTGGTTGGCCAACAGATTGCCTGTGTCGAAGAGCTCTTCCAGCGTATCGACCCTCAGTATACCGGCCTGTTTGTAAAGCGCCTCGGTGGCCGCCTGGTCGGTGGCCATGGCGCCCGTGTGTGAGGTGAACTTTCTCTTCTGGATATTGCCGCGGTTGCCGGTTAGCGAGACGACCGGCTTTTTAGCCGTGATGCTGCGAGCTATGCGTGTGAATTTCCTGGGGTTGCCGAACGATTCCAGGTAAAGCAGCACGACGTCTGTGTCCCGGTCGTCCTCCCAGTACTGCAATAGCTCGTTGCTGGATATATCCGCGCGGTTGCCTATACTGACGAAAGTGGACAGGCCGATATTGAGGCTGGTTGCATACATCAGGATTGCCGAACCCAGTACACCGCTCTGTGTGGCGAAAGCTATGTTGCCGTGGGGTGGCACTATGTTAGCGAACGTGGCATTCAGGTTAACTTCCGGATTGGTATTCATCATCCCCATACAGTTGGGACCAAGCATGCGCATGCCGTAGTTGCGGATGGTGCTCAGGAGCTTATTCTGACGCTCCAGTCCTTCGCCTCCTATATCTGCGAAGCCCGAGGATAGCACAACGACGCCTCTGGCCCCCTTGTGTGCGCTCTCTTCCACCACCTGCTGCACTTTATCGGCCGGTACGACGATGACGGCCAGGTCGATATCCCCGGGTATATCCTGGATGGAGGGATAGGCCTTGATGGCAGCCACCACGTCCGCGTTGGGATTGACCGGGTACACCACACCCTTGAAATCCTGCTGGATGAGATTGCGGAAGACGAAGTTGCCGATAGTATTGGGCCTCCTGGAGGCGCCGATGACCGCTACCGACTTTGGATTGAGGAAGGCACGCAGCGAGGCGATGGACGTGAACTTTTCACGCTCAAACGACTTCTGCTCGACTACCTCGGTGGGTGCCAGGTCGAGAAGACCTACATAGGTAGTGCCCTGATATTGCCTCTGCATTGTAAATCCGCTGTTGATGAGAACGTTCATCATGTCCTTATTCTCTGCCAGCACCTCGGCTTCGAAGATGGTCATGCCCTTGTCGCGAGCAATATAAGCGAGCTGGTCCAACAGGTGTGTGCCGATTCCCAAACCCTGGTACTTGTCCTCAACCTCAAAAGCTATTTGGGCCCGATTGGCGCCCGGCTGCCTGGCGTAGCGTCCCACTGCGATAATGCGTTCTCCTGATCCCTCCCCCAGTGTGCCTACCAGCGCGAAGGTATCCACGTAATCCACGGTGCAGAAACGGCGCGCTTCCTC
>JAQTLG010000328.1 GCA_028715025.1 Dehalococcoidia bacterium
GCCTCGTCCAGAGCGCCGTCACGGCTGCTCTTAATTGTATGATGACCGGGTGCGACGGCGTGGATTTCGTCGGAATCTACGGCGGCTACCTGGGTGACCAGTTCGGAACATCCGCTTTCAACCGGCGCACTGACGAATACGGCGGCTCGGTTGAAGGGAGAGCGAAGCTATTTACCGATATCGTGAAGGGCGTCAAGGCTATATGCGGGGCTGATTTTCCGGTGACCGCCCGGCTGGCTGCCAAGCACTATATGAAAGGCATACAGCAGAGCGCGGTCCCGGGCGAGAAATTCCAGGAATTCGGCCGCGATATAGAAGACAGCATTGCGATCGCTCAAAAGCTGGAACAGGCAGGGTTCGACGCCCTCCTGATGGCCTGCGGCAGCTACGACTCAATCTACTGGCTCTATTCGCCCATGTATCAGAAAGACGGGCTGTGGCTGGAAGACGTGGCCAAGGTGAAGGCACGGCTCAAGATCCCGGTCATCTGCCCGGGCAAGATAACCAGGCCTCAACTGGCCAACGACGCCATCAAAAATGGAATGGTCGATGCCGTCGCGCTGGGCCGGGCGCTGCTGGCCGATGCTCAGTGGGCCGGCAAGGCCAGGATGGGGAAGGATGAAGCCATACGCCCCTGTATCAGCTGCAACCACGGCTGCATCGGCCATGACTTCGCGGGACTGCCTATGACCTGCGCGGTCAATCCCGATCTCTTCAACGAAAAGTTTGCAGGGCTGCAGAAAGTTGCGGTCCCTAAGAAAATAGCCATAATCGGCGGAGGCGTGGCAGGCATGGAGGCCGCCCGGATTGCCGCGCTCCGCGGGCATAACGTTACCATCTATGATAGGAACAACAGCCTGGGCGGCGTGGTTGTAGCGGGATCTGTCCCGAAATCCAAGGATGCTGATAAACGGCTGCTGAAGTGGTACGAAAAAGAGCTCAAGGACGCCGGCGTTAAGGTAAAGCTTGGAAATGAACTGACGTTGAACCAGATCGGGAAACTGGATGCGGATGAGATCGTGGTGGCCACAGGTGCAACTGCCAAGGTCCCGCCCATTCCCGGCGTTGACCTGTCGCATGTGTGCACCGCTACTGACCTCCTGCTGGGTAAAAAGGAACCTGGCCAGCGCGTTACAATAATCGGCGGCGGACAGGTCGGCTGCGAAGTCGCCCTATGGCTGGAAGAAAAAGGCAGGCAGGTCACCTTGATCGAAGCGCTGCCCGGCCTGATGACGCTCGGCAAAGAGGCCCTCTTCATAGCCAATAAAAAGATGCTCGAGGATATGCTCGCCTATAAGAATATCAAGGTGATGCTCGGGACGCAGGTCGCTGCCATCGGGAAAAACAGCGTGGACATCATTACTAAACAGGGAAAGGAAACTGTTGCGGCTGATACTGTCGTCCTGGCCGTCGGATACAATTCAGATGACCGGCTTTACCGGGAAATCAGTGCAACCATACCTCAAAAAGTATGGCTGCTGGGCGATGCCAGGGCACCGGGCAACATCATGTTCGCCATAAGAGATGGAGCGGCCATCGGCCGGGTCCTATAACTCAAATGAACCGCTACCAGTAGCGCCGGAGCCGGTTGCGGGTAAATTTTTTGCCGGCTACGTGTCAGCGGATTTTTGGCAACACCTAACCCAGAGGCACGCCAATGATTATTTGGTTAGCCAGGGTATTATTAGATACGTTTAATAGATCTTAGCTTTTGCCGATGCGGTACATTTTGGTCCCGCACTTGGAACAAACGCCCTTGGTCGCTGGTTTGCCATTCTTCATTTTGACAGCCTTCGTGTTGATCATCTCCCTCTTTTTGCGGCATTTCATGCAGTATCCTATCATTGGATAAACCTCCTTGTGTTATTTATTCCATAATAGATGATTCAACAATTAATGTCATGTAAACGATATCCGGGACCTGATTATCCAGCACGAATTCTACGAGGAATTACATTTTAAAATTTGTCTCTCGGCTTTTAAATTCCGGCATACGCTTTTCTATAAAAGAGCGCCCGCCTTCCTCGGCCTGGCCGGAGGCCATGACGAATTCCATCAGCTCCGGCTCCAGAGGGTAGAGGTCGGCCATTTTCGCCAGCGAGGCGGCGTTGACCTGCTTCTTACAGATACGGATAGCCAGTGGTCCCTTGGTCCGTATTTTTTGCGCAAGTTCAAGGCAGGCCGGCATGAGTTGGTCGTGCGGCACAACTTTGTTGGCCAGCCCGATACGCCAGGCTTCCTGTGCGTCAACGGGGTCGCAGGCCATGATCATTTCCTTGGCTTTGGCCGGACCGATGAGACAGGTTAACCGCGGTGTGGCGCCCCAGGTGAAGAATATGCCCAGCGCAGTTTCAGGTACGCTGAAAAACGCCTTTTCTGAAAGTATCCTGAAGTCACAGTTCATGGCCAGGCACTTGCCGGCGCCCACGGAGGCCCCGTTAACAGCAGCGATGGTGACCTGCTCTAGGCTCTCCATGGCCTGCATGAAATCCTGGCCGAAGAGCTGCCACACCCGTTCATTGGGCAGCCCAGGATCGTAATGCTCCTGCATGGCCTGCCTGCTGAATTCAACTCCGGACGAGAAAGCCTTGCCCGCGCCGGTGAAGATAACAAAACGGGTCTGCAGGTCGGACCTGAGCGTGCCCAGCAGGTCCCTTATCTCCAGCATTATCTGCTTATTCAGCGCGTTGAGAATTTTCGGCCGGTT
>JAQTLG010000329.1 GCA_028715025.1 Dehalococcoidia bacterium
TAAATCATTATCAGATTGGCCGGATGAACGAAGGATTGTAATAAGACACCGATCAGGGTAGCTACAATAACCAATCCAAGGCTAATTAAATAACCACGCCAGTTTATGGAAGTTTTTGATACCGTCTCTTTCTCTTGCTCTACCGGTTCTCCCTTGCCGCTGACAACGTGTATATCGAAATGGCCGCTCTTTTTAATGATCTGTGCGCTGACTGAAGGTCTGAACAACTCTTGCCAGCGGCTCCGCAACGGTTTACCAACAACTATCTTGGTAATATTATGCACTTTTGCATATTCCATGACGGTGTCCGCCACTGACTGGCCCTGCAATTCCTGTACGTCAGCACCCAACCTCTTGGCCAATTGCAGGGCATGATCCAACCTCTCTCTCTGGCCGGATGATAAATGTATATTATCTGGAGTCTCGACATATACTACAGACCACTCGGCATTCAACTGGGAGGCAAGCCTGCGGGCGCTACGCACCACCCTGTTCGCCAGAGGGCTGCCGTTAATACATACCAGGATATGTTCGGCCGCTGCCCAGGGACCTTGTATTGCCTGTGTCTGCATATAGGTCTGGGTCTGCCGCTCCACGCGCTCCGCTGCAATCCGCAAGGCAATCTCACGCAGGGCCGAGAGGTTGCCCTTACGAAAGAAGTCCTTGGTGGCATGAGCTATCATCTCAGGTATGTAGACTTTCCCTTCCTTTAACCGCAGTATCAATTCATCGGGGGGCAGGTCAACCAGCTTTATCTCGGCAGCCCTGTCTACTATTGAGTCCGGGACCGTCTCACGTACCCATACGCCGGTAATCTGGGCGACTGTATTTCTCACACTCTCAAGGTGCTGTATATTGAGCGTGGTATATACGTCTATCCCGGCTTGAAGCAATTCCTCGACATCCTGATAACGTTTGGGATGCCGCGAACCGGGTGCATTTGTATGGGCCAGTTCATCCACCAGCGCCAGGCGAGGTTTACGCGCCAGTACCAGGTCCAGGTCCATCTCGGGAATATTGATGCCGCGGTAATCTATTTGCTTGCGCGGCAGAATTTCAAGACCGCTCAACAGTTTCTCGGTTTCTATCCTGCCATGCGTTTCAACATACGCAACCACCATGCCCGCCTCGTCCCTCTGCTGTTGCGCATCCTCCAGCATGGCATACGTCTTGCCCACACCGGCTGCAAAGCCCAGAAAAATGGTCAGTTTGCCCTGGCTCCTGCTTTTTTCCTCATCTTTGATCAGCGCCAGCAGTTGCTCCGGGCTGGGACGGCCTTGCCGCATCTTTTATCTACCTCTCCATGTCAAATATTAAACTACATCTGCTGGGAAATCCATTTATTTTGTCTGGTCCAGCGCAATATTCAATTTCAGGACATTCACCCTCGGTTCTCCCAGGAAACCGAACTGCCTGCCTTCGGTAAAGCGGTTTACCATCTCCTGAATTTTTTCCTCGCTCATATGCCGCTCTCGTGCAACACGCGGTACCTGGTACAGGGCTGCTGCCTGGCTGATATGCGGATCAAGACCGCTGGCCGAGTAGGTCACCAGGTCCACAGGTATGGGCCTGACATTCTCAGGATCGGACTTCTTCAAGGCCTCTATCCTTTTCCGGACATCGACCAGCAGTCCCGCATTTGTGGGGCCATAATTTGAACCTGTTGAGGCCGATCCGTTGTAAGGTGAGGGCTCTGTAGCAGACGGCCGACCCCAAAAATATCCTTCCCGGTCAAACTGCTGGCCGATTAACTCGGAGCCAAGGTATTTACCTTCGTCCTCAATCAGGCTGCCATTTGCCTGACCGGGGAAAACAGCCTGTGCAACAATAGTGATAAAGAGCGGGTAGATTATGCCGGTAAGCAGGACCATGACACCGAGCAATATAATGGCATTGAGAAGCAGGCGGCGTATTGATAATAATCTCTGTTCAGCCATCTTTACACCAATTTCAGCGCCACTAAAAGCATATCGATTAACTTTATGCCGATAAACGGGGCAATTAATCCGCCCGCGCCGTAGATGAGAAGGTTATCGCGTAGAAGCGTTGCGGCGCCTACCGGACGGTATGGTACGCCGCGCATAGCCAGCGGTATGAGCGCGATGATGATCAGAGCATTGAAAATAACCGCCGATATCACCGCGCTGTGGGGCGTGGCTAGATGCATCAGATTCAAAGCTTGAAGTGACGGATAGATGACGGCAAAGGCCGCCGGGATAATAGCAAAATATTTCGATACGTCATTGGCGATGCTGAAAGTAGTCAGCGCTCCCCGGGTCATCAGCAGTTGCTTGCCGATTTCCACGATCTCAATCAGCTTGCTGGGATTGCTGTCGAGATCGATCATGTTGGAAGCTTCACGGGCAGGCTGTGTCCCCGTGTTCATAGCCACGGCAACATCGGCCTGAGCCAGGGCAGGGGCGTCATTGGTCCCGTCTCCTGTCATCGCCACCAGCCGGCCACCGGATTGAAAGTCCCGTATCAAACTTAACTTCATCTCGGGAGTCGCCTGTGCCAGAAAGTCGTTTACACCTGCTTCAGCTGCGATAGCTGCTGCCGTCAGGGGATTATCGCCGGTAATCATCACTGTCTTGATACCCATCTTGCGCAATTGCATGAAGCGTTCCTTGATTCCGCCTTTTACAATGTCCTTTAAATACACAACACCTATTGCG
>JAQTLG010000330.1 GCA_028715025.1 Dehalococcoidia bacterium
GTAGCGCGCGAGGTGGCCGCAATAACCGGCCATCCGTTCCGCATGCCCGATCTGGCTTATGAAGAGGGAAGCAAGGGAGTTGAGTCCTACGCTTCCGTGCAGATCAAGGACCCGGAGCTCTGTCCCAGGTACTGCGCGAGTATAATCGATGGTATTACTATCAAACCTTCTCCCCAGTGGATGCAGGATCGCCTGGCCGCCTGCGGGGCAAGGCCTATCAATAATATCGTTGACGTTACAAACTACGTCATGCTGGAATTCGGCCAGCCGCTGCACGCTTTCGACTACAGGGAGATCAGGGGACAAAAGATAATAGTCAGGCGTGCGGCCGACGGCGAGATAATGTACACACTGGACGAAGTGGAGCGTAAGTTAAGCAGCGATATACTGCTGATAGCGGATGCAGAGAGGGCGGTGGCTGTGGCAGGCATCATGGGCGGATTGAGCTCGGAGGTCAGGGATTCAACCACCATGATATTGCTTGAGTCCGCCAATTTCAGCCAGGCCGCCATTCACCGGGGAAGCCAGCAGCTCAAACTGGGCAGTGAGGCCTCTGCCAGATTTGAAAGAGGGCTGAATCCGGAGCTTGCCATGATGGCCGTCAAACGGGCGACACAGCTTATGGTACAGCTTGGCGGAGGGAAAGCAGCCAGGGGCATTATCGATGCCTATCCGGGTAAAAAAGAGAGGAAGCCGATACCGGTTTCAGAAGCGGAAGTGAAACGCATACTCGGCATGGATGTAAATGAGGATAATATCAAAAAGTGCCTGGAATCCCTGGGGCTGCATTGCAAAAAGGGAGGAAAGGGGATAGTGCTGGTCGATGTGCCCTGGTGGAGAACGGATATTAATATCCCGGTTGATCTGGTTGAGGAGGTGGCACGGGCTACGGGCTACGAGAATATTCCCGTCTCTATGCTCAGTTCTCCCCTGCCCACCGGTGAGAGCATCCCCGCCGTGGCTTTCAGGCGCAACCTTCAGGACATCATGGTGGGGTGCGGATTCCAGGAGATCATCACCTACCCGCTGACCAGCCTGGAGGTATTGGGCCGACTATCTTCAATATCCGGTGTACAGGATCCGGAGCCGTTAAAAATGGCCAACGCCATGAGCAGGGAGCTTGAATACCTGCGTACCAGCCTGCGGGCAGGCATCCTTAACGCCCTGGCCCGCAACCAGCGCAACAGGGAAAACAACATCAGGCTGTTTGAGATCGCTAAGGTATTTATACCACGGAGCAAGGACCTGCCGGTGGAAAATGAGATACTGTGCGGTCTGGTCGATAGCGTTGTTCCGGATATTTACTGGCAGCACAAGTCTAGTCCCGTCGATTTTTATTTCGTTAAGGGGATTGTGGAGACGATATTGACCAGGATCGGCATTAAAGCAGAATATCTGCCGGGCAATGATGTAACGCTGAACCCGGCCAAATGCGCTGATGTGACGGCCGATTCGGTTAAAATTGGTGTAATCGGCGAAGTTCATCCGGCCGTATTGCGATATTTCGACATTGCAGAGCCTGCTTTTCTATTTGAATTGGATGTCGACAGGCTTATCAAGTTGTCCTCAAAGCCTCTGGTATATAAACCGGTATCTAAATATCCGGGCATCACGCGGGACATCGCAGTATTACTGGATGCAGGCGTTGATTATCAGAAAATAGCGGATATTGTAAAAAGCTTCAACCTGGTATCTGATTTACAGCTGTTTGACCTGTATGCAGGAGAACAGGTGCCCGACGGTAAAAAGTCCATTGCTTTCAGAGTGATCTATCAGGCCGCCGACCGCACGCTCAAAGATGAGGAAGTCGACAAAGTTCAGAAGCGTATTTTGGAACGGCTCTCCAAAGAGCTGGGCGCCAGCCTCAGGTCCTGATTAACAGGTGTATGGGCGTACCTTCAGGTGCGCCCGCATATTAGTAATGTCATTGCGAGGAGCGCAGCGGCGAAGCAATCTATGTGAAAATAATAAAATGCAAAAACACTTCCTTCACAGGTTTCTCTACCCTTCGAGCGTTGCTGTCATAGGCGCCTCCAACAATAAATTCGCCGTCAACTACCATCTGGTGGAAAATCTGGTCAACATGGGCTACCAGGGCAAAATCTACCCTGTAAATCCCAACCAGGATGAAGTGTACGGTATCAAGACGTTCAAGAGCTTCGACGATATAGGCGAATATGTAGACCTTGTCGTAGTCTCCGTCGCCGCGCGCAACGTTCTCAGCATCATAAGAAACTTGCCGGGCGATAAGATAGGCGGTGTTGTCGTGGTAACCGGTGGATTCTCGGAGATCGGCGCCGAGGGGAAGAGGATCCAGGACGAGATGGCCGGCATGTTGAGAGCTAAAGGGATCAGGGCCATCGGGCCCAACGCTCTCAGCCCTATCAACAGCTCGAATAAGCTGGTCATCAGCTTCTTCACCATGACCGCCTTGCCCACGGGCAAGGTTTCCTTTATCTTTCAGTCCGGCATGTATGAGCCCCGGTTAAACTGGATGCTCTCCGATTTCCATCTCGGCCTGGCCAAACTGATCGATCTGGGCAACAAGATGGACATCAGTGAGACGGACGCGCTTGAGTACCTTTCTGAAGATCCTGATACGGGCGTTATCTGTCTACATCTGGAATCCATAAAAGGAGGCGGCCGGCGCTTTTACGAGATACTGAAACAGACCACAACGAAGAAACCGGTGATC
>JAQTLG010000331.1 GCA_028715025.1 Dehalococcoidia bacterium
AGGGGATAATGGGTCCGATAAAGGGAATGAAGCTGAATATGTTGAGCACGCCCGGCGTGTAGGCGAAGCCCAGAGTCCTGAGCAGCTCACCCAGGCTGGACTTGGTGTTGGGACCCTTGAAGAGCGAGGTGCCCAGCCAGAAGCAGAGAAGGGAGAAGATAAACCAGGCTATTAATGATCCGATAATGCCGGTGATCAGCCCTATGAAGAAACCGGATACAGTCTCACCGCCCTTCATCGCGCCCGTTATACCGGTCCCGATGCCTGCGCAGACGCTGACGAGCACGACCACCAGCAATGCCTGACCGGTGGCGGTGGAATCCGACTCAACCTCCTCATAAAGCTGCGACTCCAGTTTGGCCGCGCGCAACATTCTTGTGAACAATGGTCCTGATGCCATAATCAACCTCCTATTTTGTTTGGTGGAATATTATAACAGGCATGGCGACAGCGGGAAATTCAGCTTGCATCATCCTCGTTGCACAGAGGTTTTATCCGCCGCCGGCCACCCTTGTTCGCGCCTCTGCGATAAGGCGCTCCATATCCCCCGGAGCTATTTCTTTTTTCGTTCTCAGGAACAGCAGCGCCACCTGCTTGACCGGCCTGCCCGTCGCCTCCTGGGCCATCAGGGCGTAAAGGCCTGCCTGCAGTTCGTAGACATCCCTTTTCTCCAGCAGTTCGTCCTCGTTATCGATGACATCGGTCTTGTAGTCGGCGATGACCAGGCCGTCCTCCTCCTCGAAGATGATATCCATGATCCCTTCCAGCAGCCTGCCGTCCACCGCTGCGCTGATGAAGACCTCGCGGCGGTAATTGCCGGACGCCACAGCGCGCCCTACGATGTCCGATTGAAGACCGTTACCGGCCAGTTTGGCCACCTCCTGCCACCGTCCCGCGATGCCCTCCGCGGCGGACTGCGCCCTGCTGAAGTCCTCCAGCCCCGCACCGGTGGACAGGTCGATGCTCTGCAGCACGCTGTGCACGGCGCGGCCAAGGCTGCTGCCTCCCCGCCCGGTGCGGTAATAGACCTCCCCGCCCTCGGCCTCCTCCTTGGCCATCTTCACCAGATCGGTTACGCCCACGGCCGCCGGTCTGGATGATTGCGCCAGAAGGAGTGCACGCTGCTCCTTCCATCTCTCCAGTGCGGCTGCGCTATAATCCTTTTCATCGGCAACGGCCTCGGCTTTCGGGCGATAAGGCGTCACGGTGGAAAGGTCGATTTCATCCCATATTTCCGCAGCACCCTCGCAGTGCCCCAGAATGGCGGCCGCATCAGTCTTTTCTGACGAGTGATAAAGGCTGAGCACGAGGTGGTCGCGCGCGCGTGTGGCGGCAACATATTTGAGCCTCACACGCTCGGCTTCCTCAGCCTCTCTCTCGATGTCCTTGAGCCCGTCATAGCCTGCCGTCTTGAACTCGCCGGCGCCGCTGCCCAGGCGGACTTCGCAACCTTCGGACCTGTCGAAGATCACGCTGGAGAAACGAGCGCTGGGACGGTCGCCCAGGCCGAGCATAATCACGATGGGGAACTCCAGCCCCTTGGCAGCGTGGACGGTCATGATGCGCACTGCATCCTCGTCCGCCTCCGGCACGGGCGCCTCCTCCATGCGCGACCCCTCCTCCGCGCGCCGGTCCATCCAGTCTAAAAATCCGCGCAGCGAGCTGCCCTCCACCCTCGCATAGGCCCGCGCCAGGTCGACCATGGCCTGAAGTCGGCGCAGCTTCTCGCGCGGCCTTGATCGCCCGTAGGCGGATTGCGACAGGCGCCTGTGCGTAATAAAATCCTCGATCAACCGGTCGGCCTGCAGCCAGCCGCGCCTGGCGTGAAAAGACTGCAGCGTCTCCAGCGCATCCCTGACGATCCCTTCTCCCCGGCCGGGATCTGTATAGTCGAGCCTGCCGCCGCCCTCGACCCACAGCAGCAGGTCCTCATCGCTGCAGGCGAAGGCCGATGAGCGCAGGGCGCCCACCAGCGCCACCTGGTCGGCGGGCGAGTCGATGGCACGTAGGCAATTGAGCAGCTCCTTTACGTCCTGCGTGCCCAGTATAAATGACTCGCTCTCGATGCGGTAGGGGACCTGCGCCTCCGCAAGCTGGCGCTCGAGCGCCGCCAGGCCGGTGCGCGACGGCATCAGAATGCAAACGTCCCGGAATTCAGCGTCCCGCAGCGCCCCGTCCGCCCCTCTGACCGGCCAGCCGCCCGCCCTGATGTGCTGCAGGAGCAGCGCCACCTCTTGCGCTTCACGGCGGCGCATCAGATTGGACCTCTCGTTTTCAACGTAGCCGCCGATGTATTTCACGCAGCCCGTCAATTGCGATTCCGGGGGCAGCTCGGCATGCTCCAGCTTCATATAGGCCGGTTGCACGCCCTCCCGGCCGACCATCCACCTTTGGAAAACGTGATTGACCCACTCGATCACGCCGTGCTGCGACCGGAAGTTATGCGTCAGCGGCGCGCTGCCGGCCGCCATCAGTCCGCGCACCGTGTCCACCGTTGCGATATCGGCCCTGCGGAAGCGGTAAATAGATTGCTTGGGATCGCCCACAACAAAGAGCCTGCCCAGGAGCAGGCTGAGTTTTTTCCAGTCGCGCTCTGACAGGTCGCGGCCGTCGTCCGTGGGTCCGGAGGCCAGGTAGAAAGCAATCTCAGCCTGAATGGGGTCGGTGTCCTGGAACTCGTC
>JAQTLG010000332.1 GCA_028715025.1 Dehalococcoidia bacterium
CATCTTGATAGTCCGCACGATCCTGAACAGACGAAGCAGTTTGGCCCAGTTTATCGGCGATGTCGATAAAAGATCGGCCCAGCCGAATTGCTTGAAAAAATAGTTGGCTTTTGATTTTGCCAGGGAAAGCCGCATTATGAAATCTACCAGGAATATGAAGCTGTAAGTCCAGTCCATTACCCCCAGTACACCGTCGATATCGCGGTCCGGGACGAGATAGAAGATAACAATGTTTGCAATCGCTATGATTGACAATGCGGCTATGAAAAGCTCATAGCCGACGTTTTTCAACTCTTCAGGCTGGCGTTTCATAGACGTCCCCTAATACGGATGCGCTCCTCAGTGCTGCCCGTCATTTCGTTATTACTGCATGCCACTAAAAACCATTTTATACTATTTAAACAACAATCAACCAGTTCTGACAGCATGTACTCGTGGCCGGTTGACAATCTCCGTAACTGAGTGCTGTTGACATCCCTTCCCTGTCCGCATAGAATACCAGCAAAACTGATTCAGGGAGGTATGCTATGGCAGTATTCGGAACATTGGAGTGGGCAACCGCATTTATGAATGCGATCAACGCAAGCAAACCTTACGAGGACGCGGCAAAAACCTGGGAAGGCGATTTCTACTTCATTATCGAGCCGGGGGGAGCGGTCAAAGAGCCCGGTTACCAGTATGTGGATCTCTGGCACGGCAAATGCCGTAAGGTTGATGTCATACC
Source organism: Dehalococcoidia bacterium (assembly GCA_028715025.1). Classification (GTDB taxonomy): domain Bacteria; phylum Chloroflexota; class Dehalococcoidia; order GIF9; family UBA5629; genus CAIMUM01. The sequence continues at coordinate 725 of JAQTLG010000332.1, forward strand.
GGCGGCGGAGAAGGACAAATATAAGCCGGAATTCGTCCTGTCAGCGTCGATAGCCACCTGGCGCAAGGTCGCCGAGAAGAAAGTCGATCCCATCCAGGCCATCGTTACACGTCAACTCAAGCTCACCGGCAACATGGGCAAGGTCATGCGCGCCGTCAAGGCAGCGCAGGAGCTGGTCAACTGCGTTACACAGGTACAGACCGAATATCCCGAATAACAACTGCTATAATTAAGATCAGGGTTTCCCGGTATTTATACTGAGGAGGAAGCAATATGCAGTTTTTTGGTGTTCCTTTTACCGTTTTTGGCGACGATTCACTGCAATATCTCAATACTATCCTGGGAAAACGCGCTTTCATAGTCACAGATGCCAACATCGTCAAGCTCGGCCTGCACGAACTGGTCATAGCTGAACTGAAGGCGGCCAATATCGAGTGCAAGGTTTTCGACGGGGTCGAGCCCGATCCATCTATCCAGACTGTGGAAAAGGCAACGGCTATCGCCAAAGATTTCAAGCCGGATTTGTTTATCGGGTTGGGAGGAGGGTCCTCCATGGACGCCTGCAAGTCAACCATGGTCTGCTACTGCGCCGGCATAGGCCCGCTGGATATGTCGCCGTCCGATTTTTATAACCTCAGAGCCAAAGCGCGCCTGGTATGCATACCCACCACCAGCGGAACAGGCTCGGAGGCCACCTGGGCCATCGTATTGACAGATGTCGAGGGTCAGAGAAAAGTGGCGCTGGGCTCTTACGAAACGCTGCCTGATGTAGCCATCCTCGATCCACGCATGGTTATGAGCATGCCGCCATCTGTAACAGGCTCCACCGGGATGGATGCCCTCACACATGCCGTTGAAGGATATACAGCGACTTGGCGCACGCCGTTTACAGACGGGCCGGGATTGATTGCCATAAAATATATCTTCGAAAATCTTAAGAAAGCCGTCGATAACGGCAAGGATGAGGAGGCCCGCAAGTACATGATGTATGCAGCCAGCCAGGCCGGCACCTGCTTTGGCAACGGCATGGCCGGACTTGCCCATAGCTGCGGGCACGCCCTGGGAGGCATCTTCCATACCCCCCACGGTGTAGCTATGGGGCTATATCTCCCTTACACCATGGAATATGAGGCAAACGGTTCGGAAGAAACCCTCCAAAGATACGCCGAGATCGCCCGTTTCTGCGGCATCGCACAGGGCAGTGATAAAGAATGCTGTAAAGCGCTCATTGGAGCTGTACGTAAATTGGTGAAAGATGTCGGGCAGAGCCCTTCAGTAAAAGAACTTAAGATCGATAAAGATAAATTTATGAAAGCGCTGCCCGATCTGGTCGATAGGGCGGTGAATGAGGCCATGACCATCGCTGTAACCAGGGTGCCCGAAAGCGAGGACCTGGAGAAAATGTTCATATGCGCTTACGACGGCAAGCCGGTCGATTTCTAATGATCACTGCAGAGCGGGATATCGTTAAATAACAGGCAAGGAGAGTCTGCCATGAATGGATACATGGGCAAAATACTTGTTGTCGACCTGACTAAAAAAGAACTGAAGGATGAACCGCTGAACGAGCAGTACGCACGCGACTTCATCGGCGCGGGCGGCATCGCCTGCCGTTACCTGGCGGACCTTACCACAGACAAAACAGACCCGTTGGGCCCCGACAATCCGCTCATTTTCATGGCCGGGCTGCTGACCGGTACCGGCGGCCCCAGCTTCAGCAGATGGGTGGTCGCCGCCCGTTCGCCCTACACAACCTATTACGGCGATGCCAATGGCGCGGCGCACTTCGGCTCCGAACTGCGATTCTCCGGCTACGACGGCATAATTGTCAAGGGCCAATCGGACAAGCCGGTCTATCTTTTTATCAAGGACGGCAAAGCCGAGCTTAAAGATGCATCTTCGCTCTGGGGTAAGAACACATATCAGACGATCGAGGATATCCGCAAGGA
>JAQTLG010000333.1 GCA_028715025.1 Dehalococcoidia bacterium
ATACTGGTGGAGACCATGCGTCGCCAGGATTACGAGTTCGAGATATCGCGTCCCGAGGCCATCACGCGCGAGGTTGGCGGGAAAGTACACGAACCGGTGGAAGCCCTTATTCTGGATACGCGAGAGGAATACATCGGCGTGATAACAGAAATGCTGGCCAAGAGGCTGGGCAGGATGACCAACATGCATAACGATGGGCGCGGCAACTTGCGCATGGAGTTCCAGGTGCCCACGCGTGGCTTGATCGGCTTCCGCAGCGCCTACCTAACAGCCACACGAGGAGAGGGCGTTATGAACACGCTATTCCTGGGCTACGAGCCTTATGCAGGGGATATATCCTCCACCCGCAGCGGCGCGCTGGTAGCCGCCGAGGACGGGGTATCAGTCACATACGGCCTTAACAACGCTCAGGAGCGCGGCATCACATTCATCGATCCTGGCACACCGGTTTACGAAGGTATGATTGTAGGCATGAACTCCCGCCCCACCGACCTGGCCGTCAACGTCTGCAAAGAGAAGAAGCAGACCAATATCCGCGCTTCCACGGCCGATATCGCCGTAAGGCTGACTCCTCCTCTTAAAATGAGCTTGGAGGAGTCCATGGACTTCATCAACGGCGACGAGCTGGTGGAGGTCACGCCCAGAAACATCCGCCTGCGCAAGAGGCTGCTGACCATGAACCTGCGCGCCCGGGCTAAAAAGGCGTCGGAACGCGCAGAATAACGATCAGCAGGATTTAGTCTACGGGATATGTCAATCCCACCAGGCGGGGAACATGGCCAGTTTCTGGGCCGAATCGTGGCCGAAGATAACTTTGGCGTCGTAAAGGCCGGCAATGCGCCTGATTTTCTCGACGCTTTTTACGTAATCATCCAGATTAATTGCGGCGCCGGGCAATTTGGCCGGAGGGCCGTAACTCTCGGCGGTGTAAATCGCGTCGCTCGCTATGATCAGATCGCCGGTCTTTTTCGTTTCGATCCTGGCGCCCATCTCACCCGGGGCATGGCCGGGGAGAAAGAGGAGGTGCACGCCGGGCAGCAGGTCATAGTCGCCGTCGATGACCTGCCAGTTCAGGTCTGAAAACTGAAAATCGGTGCCGACGTAGCCGGCGTAGGCCATGTCGGAGCGGTTGGTGTAAACGGCCGACATGGCAACATAAGCCTCGGATTTCTGGATGACAATTTTGGCCTTGGTGCCCCTGAATGAGGACAGTCCTCCCGCATGATCGTAGTGAAGATGTGACATCACAACGTAGTCGATGTCCTGCGGTGTCACCCCCACCTTCTTCAACTGGTCAACCATGAAACTTGGTCTCACATACGGCAGGAATTCGTTCAGCAGCCCCCAGGTCTGCTTATAGTCGGGACTGCAGCCGGTGTCAAATAAGATCTTGGTTCCCGAGTCGGTTTCGATATAAAAGCCCGGTATGGGGAATACGAACGGCTCCGAGGGTTTGTCCGCAAAAAACAGGTTCGTCAGTCCCTGCTCCTCGCCGTAATCCAGACAGGTAACCTTGCAGTACGGTGATGCTTTGCCCATCCTGTGCCTCCTTAATTCTTAAAACGTTCTACAATATAGTCGACGATATCCCTGGTGGATGTGCCGGGGCCAAAGACAGCCTGCACCCCGATTTTCTTGAGCTTCGGTATGTCCTCATCGGGGATGATGCCGCCGCATATAAAAAGGCTGTCTTTCTTACCTTTCTTAGTCAGGCCTTTGATGATCTCGGGGAACAGCTCCATATGTGCTCCGGAGAGAGAGCTCAGCCCCACGACATCGACATCTTCCTGGATGGCGGTGGTGACGATCATCTCCGGTGTCTGGCGTATACCGGTGTAGATCACCTCCATGCCGGCATCCCTCAGCGCCCTGGCCACCACTTTGGCGCCGCGGTCATGTCCATCCAGTCCCAGCTTGGCTACCAATACCCGTATCTTCTTCGTTTTCTCCATGATTAATCCTATTTCTTAATACAAAGCTTTACCAGGCTGGCTATATTATCGAGCTTATCCAGGCTGAATATGGCGTTTTTAAGCTCTTCCGCCTGTTTTTTCGACAGCGTGCGGGTGGCCTGCGCCTCGAAATTGGCGATCACTCGCTCGTCGTTCATAACCTCGAGGTCCTCCATCTTCTCGTGGATAACCTTGCCGCCCTTGAGCGTGACGGTTATCTCGCATCCCTGTTTCTTGGGATAGGCGCCGGAGATGGCATCGTCGACTTCCACTGTGGCAAGTGTAGTCAGCTTATTCACACGGGGATCTGAGAAATTCTCGTAATTGGACTGCGTCAACTCCTTGAAAACGAAGACGGCGGCCACCGAGAACTGCTGACTCATCTTGGTTTGTGCGATATCCGTGAACGGACCCTGGTAATCCAATCCGGGGAACATCTTGCCCATAGGGAATGTTTTGATAACGATTTTCTCGATTGCCTGCGGATCGATATCATATTTATTTACCATCCTGAGGGCCAGGGCAGCGGACGGCTGAGTGTACGCGCAGGCCGGAGCCGGTTTGCAGAACACCTTCATTATCTCGAAGGATTGGCCCAGACCCTCCGTGATCTTCTCGGCCAGGGGTTGTTTACCGTAGGTATTCCAGGCACCCAGGAAGCCCTCAAGGACCTGGTGCGATGCCTTTACTCCCTGTTTGCCCAGTAGCGCGGCCGAGAT
>JAQTLG010000334.1 GCA_028715025.1 Dehalococcoidia bacterium
AATATATTCATTATCTTTGGTCTGATATACGGCAGCACACGGCTCCGAACCTGTAAGCCATGTCCTTCCCCTGCGCATCTTTTTGCCCGTTATCAGGTATGTCGCCAGGTCGAACCCGGCCATGGCAAAGACGCAATCGGTGTAGCTGATATCTATATACTGTCCCTTGCCAGTCTTATTGCGGGCCATCAGCGCCACCATGATGCCCATAAACGAATGAAAGCCGGCGCCGGCCACATCCGCAATGAAATTGCTCGGCATAACAGGCGGACCGTCCTTGGGCCCGATCAGGCTGATAACGCCGCTGATTCCCAGATAGTTGCTGTCATGCCCTACCGCGTCACGGTACGGGCCGTCCTGGCCGTAGCCGCTGACCGAGCAATAGACTATGCGCGGGTTTATTTTCTTTAGATTAACATAGTCGATACCGATGCGCTGCATCGTTCCCGGCCGTGAGTTCTCGACCAAAACATCCGCCTGCTTCGCCAGTTTAAAAAATACCTCGCGCCCCTCATGTGATTTAAGATTGAGCTTGATACTCCTCTTGTTGCGGTCCCAGAAGGAATGAACCTTGGCCTTTTCCTCCCCCCTGGATGATGTGAGCGAAGGCGTGGAAGATCCGATGGGGTCGATCTTAATGACATCGGCGCCGAAATCAGCCATCAGCATGGACGAAATGGCGGGAGGATAGCTTCTGCAAAGATCCAATACCTTGATACCTTCCAGCGCGTGAATCATTCAAACCACCCTTTGTGCGTGCAGAACGAGTTGTATTAAATCCGTTCTGCAGCAAATATTAATACTGATATATACCAGTGATAGTGTCACTATTTTATTTTACGGCAAATTACTTTGTCAAGTATTCGCCCCGGTATTGCATTGAATTGACAAGCCCCTGAACATATGTTATTTTTCAACATATAAATATATATAGTCGATAAGTATTATCGATATTCCGTTTCTTATTATCAAACACCGGGACCGGAGTGATTCCGTATAAACGAGGTGCACTAATATGGCATTAAGTCACATGCTTCTTGGGTTGCTGGCTGACCGTCCCAGCAACGGTTACTATTTACAGAAACGATTCTTTCATAATCAGCGTCCTCCTCTGCCACAGGTTTATCGTGCCCTGCACGAGATGGCCAAGAACGGCTTTATTAAAGTGGAGAAGGTCCGTGGCAAGAGTCAACGTTCGCAGTATATGTGCGCTATCACCGACGCGGGGTACGCTGAACTGGACCGCTGGATCAAAACCCGGTCGGGGATGCGGCCGACCATCGAAGGCTTCATGCCCAGGATATGGTTCGCCAGCCTGTTCAATAAAGAGGATATAATCTCCTGCCTCAAGGCATATGTCGATAAGAAAAGAGAGGAACTCGATTACGGCGAAGGCAAGGGGAAGACATTCTACGAGAGGGGCGTAGAGCTATACGGCACAACCCCCCAGGCCGAGTTTTATCACGGATTGTTTTTTGATTACTGGATTAAAAGATTGGCCTCCGACATTAAATGGCTGGAAGATGCTATAGATAAGATCTCCAGTTATAAAGAAGACTCTCCGTCAACGAAAGCAAAGAGGGCCATCCCGAAAAGCAGAAGCATAAAAAGCAGGACAACGAAAAAAAGAAAATAGCCTATTATATTTGCCTGCGAGCTTAATCGACATAAGCGTGCTCTTCAAGCCATTCCCCGGTCTTCGACCTTCTGCGGTCCGCTGAATACCGATCCTGCCCGTCATTCATTTATTTCCGGTTTAACATACCTTCCCTGAAATCTTATTTCCATTCCATCCCGTTCAATATACATCTTTTTTGACCGGGTAAGGGGTGGCAGAACCAGTGATTTGACAAAACAAAAGACAGCGATCTATACTGTTGAACCATAGTATATTGTGATAATATATAACAATAGTTAACACTATTAATATGTAAGGGGGAAACGGGGCATGACAGGACCTTTGGCTGGCATTAAAGTTCTTGATGTGGGCGCTTTTTCTGTCGGGCCTTATGCCTGCAGCTCGCTGGCTCAGATGGGCGCCGAGGCGATCAGGGTCGAGCCTCCTCATCTCGACGGGTTGATGTTTCTGGGCACGACAATCGGGGGCTATGGATGGGCTTATATCATCGCTCATTTCAACAAGAAGAACATCATCCTGGATATCAGGCAGGGGGAGGGGAAGGAGCTATTCCACAAGCTAGTCAAGTGGGCCGATATAGTAATCAATAACCGCAGGCTGGGGGCGATGGACAAACTGGGTTACACGTATGAGGCGTTGAATGAGATCAATCCGCGGGTAATCTACATCGAAAGCTCTTCCTACGGCAATAACAAGGGGCCCTGGGCCCATCATGCCGCCGCCGATCAATTCGTGCAGGCGTCCTCGGGATTTGCCAGCATCAACGGCAAAGAGGGCGGCGAAGCGGAGATATTCAGGGGCGCCGGAAGCGTAGACATGAATACCACAGCGGTGATTTTAACCTCTGCTTTAAGCGCATTGCTGACGCGGGAGATAACGGGCAAAGGGATGAAAATCGAGACTTCGATGCTGCAATCCACGCTGTCACTCATGACGAACCGCATGTCGGAGTTTTTCGCCACAGGCGTTAATCCCAAAAGACTGGGAAGCTCGAATATACATATCGTTCCCTCGCAATCGTTCAGGACATGG
>JAQTLG010000335.1 GCA_028715025.1 Dehalococcoidia bacterium
GCTTTGCCTACAGTAAGCCCTTCCAGGACGTCTTATACGCGACCTTTATCAATGAAGTTGGCCCGATGATGGCGGATGAAGTATTCCCTCAGGATATGGGAGCACTTGAAGCGATCAGACGATCAAAGCTGACCTCCTCCAATTTCGCTGAGACGATTACGCCTCCGTCCGACAAATTAGACTCCGGTAGTGTTTCAACATCAACCTGCTCATCCGCCAACCGTTGTTATGCTGGTGCTGTCGATGCTGCTCTTGAGAGAATCGCCCTTTATCCTGGTATGGCATGTAACAACGTGGGCATCACCGGAGACAAGTCAGGCACAGGTATGCCGATAATGATTCAGGACGTTCATACCGCAGCAAGTATACCAAGCGGTTTCTATGAGGCACATATAATGACGCCGACTACGTTGGTCTCGGGTCTGATGACAGTAGGAGTACCGGCGTTCTGGGGCGGGCAGACAGATAAGATCGGGTGGGTCTTTACCGCAGCGTTCGTAGATGTCTTTGACCTCTACGTTGAGAAAGTAAACCCGGACAATCAATTTCAGGTACTGTATAAGGGCGCATATGAAGACGTGAAAGTGGTAAAGGAAAAGATCCATGTCAAAGGGATGCCGGACACTGATATGACTATCAGGATTACACGGCACGGGCCTGTGGTGGATGATCTGATTCCAAGTGCATCAAAAAGCTTCCTGAAACCGGGGACATTACTGGCTGTGAGATGGGCAGGCAATGAGACTATAACCGCATTCGACGTTCTTTTCAACCATGTGAGGAAGATACAGAATACGGCTGATGCAATTTCGAATATGAGACGCTGGGCCTTGCCGTCTGCCCACCTGATCATTGCAGATAAGAAGGGAAACGTTGGCTATATATTAGGTGGACCTGTCCCCATCCGGAACGGATTCGACGGCAGCCTGCCTGTTCCCGGATGGAACGAAGAATATGAGTGGCAGGGCTACGTCGACCCTGACAATAAAGCTGTAATCATGGTTATGACCGAAGGTTTCATTGCCAGTGCAAATGCCAGGTCTCCGGTGCCGGCCGGTTATCCGTATTATCTCGGTAATTATTGGGTGCCGCCCTACCGCGACATCAGAGTGAATGAGATTGTTGGAGGAATCATTCAAACCAAGAGTAAGTTCGAAATTTCCGACGCGAATAAGATATATTCCGATGTCTCCATGCTACTGGCCCGTGACTACCTGCCGGCTATTCTGGATTCGCTAAAGACCGAGCAACTTTCTCCACTTGAACAGAAAGCCGTGGACGAGCTTTCCCGCTGGGACTATCGTTCAATCAAAGAAGCTGTAGCGCCGACTATCTTTAACAATATGGTGACATTTATGCTGCAGAATACTTTTAAACCCCATCTTTCAGCGAGCACCTATGATGAATACTTCAAAGACTACTTCAATGCATTCTCCAGTTTCAGAAATATCATGGCGAATAAGGATTCAGCGTGGTTCGATGACCCTGCTACGACCGCAAGGGAACGGCAGAGTGATATGATGGTCAAGAGCTTCCATGAAGCGATAGATAAAATTGAAGCTGAACGCGGCGCCAACATATCCGACTGGACCTGGGGCAAGTCATTCACCCTTGTAATGAAGCATCCCTTCAGTTCAAAGATTCCCTTCTTCGGGCTGATGGCGGATATAGGTCCTCTTCCCATGGACGGTGGATTTCAGGTTGCTCTCGCCACCAATCCCAAAATTGGTGACCCTTATCATCCCAGGAGCATGACCTGGGCGCGATATATAATCGACCTGTCGGACCAGAGGAATTCAAAGATGGTATTAATGACCGGCATTTCAGGAAATTTCATGAGCCCTCATTACACCGATCAGGTACAACCCTGGTACAAATTCGAATTACTGCCGCTTATGCTTTATGAGGACCAGGTTAAAAGTGCCGGCAAGTATCATATGATGTTGAACCCGAAATAATGGTGGCCAAATTGCGCCCGGCTCAATTATAAATGCATGGCGTCAGGTTCGTAATAAGTAGTAGAATTACTGGCGGAACAGGAAATAATGTTATGAGCGCCAGAGACTCCAAAAAGAAGACGCACATAATTGACACTGTGCTCAAGATGATCAGTGAAGGGGGAGATCATAACTTTACAACCAGGGAGATAGCAGCGAAGGCAAAGGTAAACATTGCCGCTATCAATTATTACTTCGGATCGAAGGATGATCTAATCAAGCTGGCTGAGGAAGATTATTTCAGAAGAATCGCCGATGTACACATGGCATCCATCAAGACCGGGAAAAATGTGGAAGAGACACTTTTGAACTATTGCATAAGGTACTCAGAATTCGTGCTGGCCAACCCTGGTTTGCAGAGGAACATGATGAGCCGCATTATCTCGGACAGGCAGGCCAGACCGGAAATCAGCATAGCACTGCAAAATAACGTCATACGTATCAAGAACGTTCTTAGGGATACTCTAAGCCGTCTCGATGACAAGACGCTTAATCATATCTCGGTTATTTTCCTTTCGGCTGTTTTCTATCCCATCCTGCTGACCCAATATGAATCCGAGTTAAATATCGATCTTGAGTATAAAGACAGAGAAAAACTCAAAGGATATTATAAGACGCTGATAGATTGTATCCTGAGTTGTACTTGAAGAGTCAGCAGCCTGTTTTATG
>JAQTLG010000336.1 GCA_028715025.1 Dehalococcoidia bacterium
TATCCTGTCCGCCGATATCGATAACAGTCCGTACCTCAGGATTCAATGTATATGCGCCGCGTGCGTGGCAGGTAATCTCTGTGAGTTGTTCGTTACTAACACTAACGTTCGCGCGGCCGTAGCCAGTGCTCAGTACATAGGAAATATCACCGGGCTGCAACCCTGCCTGCTTGAGCGCCTTCTCAAAGGCATCTTGTCCGGCCGCGGCGCTCCTGGCCCCGGTTGGAACAATGCTGTAGCTGATGATATGTTGTTTTTCATCAACCAATACAGCTTTTGAAGCTAAAGAACCTATATCGATGCCAATGACGTACAAACAAACCTCATAGTGGCAAAGACTTACTTCTGCAGACTGGCTGCGGATCGCCTTTTGCTCGATTCCAAAGTCTCCATAAATGCCTGTATCCTTGTCTCTGTTTGCGCATCCGAATAGAAAGCCGGATCTGTTGGATCAGCATCAATAACAACGTTGGGCACACCGGTCTTGCGTGTTATCAGATCTGCCAGGTCATATTCTCCGACATCTACGAACTGGCAGGTCCTGTGCGAGCACATAATCATACCATCAATCGAGTAGTCCTCGATTTCTTTTTGCAATAAATATGCAGCCTGGTTAATATCGCTGGAAAGCCAGCTCAGCCATGATTCCTCACGGGCAATAGAAGTGAGAGGGTCATCCGGATCTATTTTTTCAGGCTCATGGGCATAAAAACCTTCATGCGTATAGCTTGCAGAAACCAGTACTGCGCCGTATTTAGCAAGCGTTTCCGACAGTCGGCCTACCCTGAACCAGATAGGCAAATTGTGCCAGTAAAGGCGAAACTTCTCATTTTCTATAACACCCACCTTGTTATTTACCCTCTCTTCTACTTCTGCCTCCAGCCGTCTCCAGAACTCAACGGCCTCTTTTCTGCCACGTTGTGTGTGAGCAGGCCCCAGGCTGATAAAATGATCAAACGTATTAATCGGCGCCGGTCTGGCTTTGCACAGGTTGAGCATGCGCTTGCGGATAACGGCGCCCTCCTTGACATAGCCCATTATTTCCTTGAGACGATCGAAATTCAGCTTGGTTTTTGTCAGATCTTCCAGGAATACGATAAATTCCTCCAGCTGTCGTCTCATGTACCGGATGCTCTCCTGGTAATCATCTTCAGAGTGTATCGGCATTGTATCCAGGCAGAATCCTGGTTTGTTGAGCAGACGTTTCTGGTAATCATAAACCGAACCCTGCAATGGGCAATGCCTGATCGCGACAAGGAAGTCCGGTAAATCAACAATGAGAACATTGGGGATGGAAGCTGTTTCGCCTCTCTCATGCAGCATGGCAACTCCACGGGTGAGACGTGCATAAGAACAGACATCGTTTGAATAACCATCTGCCTCTGAGAGCTCTTTCAGCCTTTGCTGTCCTGAACGCGCCGCCAGGTATGCGCCGTAGCTTTCCAGATGCTCAAAACGGATATCCATTGCCCTCATTATTTCAAAGGGTATCGGTCCGAATGTCCAGGCAAGGAATTTACCGTCCTGGTGTGCTGTCTGCAGTCCACTATAGTATTCGATCATCATGTTCTGGACTTCTTTCGTAGTCTTCACACGATTTACCAGGTACTTCTTCTTTTCTTCCATGACAAAACCTCCTTAGCGCTTTTTGATCATTTCCATGAAGGCCTGTATCCTGGTTTTGGTGGAGCCCATGGAAATGGTTTCATGTTCGAATTCCAGTTTCAGGTCGGGTATTCCAGCCTTTGCCAGCTTTTTGCTTAAATAGGGATAATACATTTCATGGGGCTGGCAGTATTTTACGACCAGGTGTATAACGCCCCGTGCCTTGCTCAATTTGACCAGGTCGATAAGATAATCCCCCCAATCCATTCCTTCATCGATTTTAGTCGGGCATGGAATAGGCCACGTGAGCTGCCGTTTTACGATGGCATCGAGCAGGGAACCGTTCCCAACCTTAACATCGGCACAGAAATAACGGGCGCCCGTGTAAATGTCGTCGTTTACTATAACGGCGCCTGCTTCTTCAAGCATGTTTAACATATCGACGGGAGGCGCTTCGCATACGGACCCTGACAGCACTAAGTTAACTCCGTTCTTTGACGATGGATTTTGATTCTTCAGTTTTGACAGCAGATTTTCCAGTAACTGGCTATGTTCCTCTTTCAGCATAAGCATGCTTGCCATAACTATCGACCTGACCTGGACAGAATTAAGAATGCCGGGCTTCTTCTTGCGTAAATCATAGAGTTCCCGCATTAGGCCGCGATTTTTATTATATATCTCTATACTGCGCTTGAGACGCTCATCGGTTATTTGCTGGCCGGTGAGACCTTCCAGATCGGCCTTGCATTTCTTTATTTCTCTTAGCAATAAGCCAGGCGTGGTACTTTTTCCGGGAAAAGGTGGCTGATAGATTCTGTAAACAGGCACACTCATATTTGTTTGCAGAATATTGGCCAGACCGTTAATGGGAAGGTCGATCTCCGGAGATACTATCGCGTCCAAAAAGTTCAGCTTGCTTTTTAACGCCAGATCAACGATGCCTCGTACAATCCCGCAGAAGAAGCTCTGTATTTTGCTGTGTCCCAGCGTTATCGGCTCATCTCCTTCCTGAAATACAATGGGCAATGCCCCGGCCGCATGTATAAGCTCCCCGGAGACG
>JAQTLG010000337.1 GCA_028715025.1 Dehalococcoidia bacterium
TTTCCATGTAGCCGCCCTCTCCTGTGCACGTGAAGGTGTTGAAGGCGACGGCTGCCTGCGCCTTGGAAAGCTGCGTCACGTTGCTGACCGACCCGAAGGACATGCCGCCTCCGTACCAGGGAACATCGATTTTGATCTGCGGCCGGCCGTCTCCGCGCCGGTTCAGCTCAAGGCTGGTATCGATCTCGTCCGGCGACAGGTCGACCGGCGGCCTGTCGGGGAACCTGAATCGCAGGCGGTCGAACCCGCCGCCAGAGTCCCCGCATTCGTATTGATATCCATATTCGGGATCAGGCGGAGCTCCGGTCTCAGCCATCTTCCAGGTGGCGAGTATCAGGTCGGACGTCCAGCGGTGATCGCCCAGCACCTTCATCATGGGATTCTCCACCATCTTCAGCGCGCCGTTGGGGCAGAGGTCCACGCAATAGTGTCCCGTCTCCTTACATGAGGGCCCGATGCACACATTCTGACGCGGGGCTGCGAAGTACTTGTAGCCGCCCTTGAGCACATGGACGCCCTGAGGGCAGGCCTCGGCGCATTTGCCGCACAGCTTGCAGGCGTCGCTGCGGCGAATAATATATTTGGCGATCTCGTTGCGATAACGCGGCGGCGCAGGCTTGATCTCGCGCCGGACCTCGACCTGGGGCACCAGCGTTTCGAGTGTGCTCTGCGGCAGGTCCCGTTCAGCCATTTCTTCTTTTACCAAAGAGTTTGCCAAAGGTTGCCTCCTCGAGCTCTTCGTAGAATAGCGCCCTGCCCGCCTCGCCGCGCAGGCGGCGGACATCGCGTATACCCATTGCGCCCATGACCTCTATCAACTGGTCGTGCCACGCGGCGACCAGGTTGGTCATGCGGCCCACGCCGTAGTCTGTATCTATCTCCCTGATGCCGGCCCTGCACGACAGGCCATCGTTGCACTGCCTGCACAGCGTGCATTCCAGGGCTATTAACAACGGCAGGTTTACAGAAACCAGGTCCGCGCCGCAGATGATCTGCTTGGCCATGTGCTCGGCCAGCGCGATACCTCCACCGGCTATCAGCGTGACCTCGTTCCTGATGCCGCGCTGCACCAGCGACGTATGTACCTGCCGCAGCATGTCCTTGACGAAACGCGGGCTGCCGGAGTTCAGCTCGCTGCCGTTGACGTCGGCCACCAGGTGCAGGGCCTCGATATACGGTTCTCCCGCCAGCTCGATGCCGCGCTCGACTCCGTGCGCGTCCAGGTCGATCCTGACCGCGACAACGATATCCGGGTTTACGGCCTTGAGCTCGGCGATGCGCTGCTCCAAACGGTCGCCGTCCCCCACCTCCACCAATCTCATTTTCCGCAGCATTCCGGCGGCAGGCGCGGGCGCAGACGGGCCGATATAAGCGGCCAGGTTAGGCAGGTACTGCTCCAGGTCGTTGCCCAGCAAATCCCACTCATTGTAATCGACGATGGCGATGGTGCCCGTCTGTGCCGCGACCACCTTGAAGACGGCGGGCAGGTTGGGCAGCCGGTAGCCCTGCGGCATCATATCTATAATCATGGGGATGGGTATGTCCACCAGGGGCGGCAGGCGGTCCCGGGCAGCGTCGGCCTCGAACTGCAGCAGGGCGGGTTTTCTGCCGATGTCCACCGCCGTGCTGATGTACTCGCGGCCGTGTATGCCGTCGCGTGTGGGACGGACTATCTCCGACATGTCGGTCCACATCGAATCGAACCCTGTCCCGGAGAAGGGGCCGCGATACCCCGCGCCCGAGACGGGGATCCTGGCGGTCTCCGCCTGTGTCCAGGTCGTCTCGATCATCTGGGGGGTCCAGTAGCCGTTGCCCAATCGCTCATACACGGGGTTTAGAGAGAGCGAAAGCAGGCCCTTGGTGCACTGCTGCACACAGGAGAAGCAGCCCATGCACTGGAAAAAGAGGGAGTCCATCTCGCGCATGTCGCGTATATAAGCGGCCTCCTCGCGGTAGCGGTCGAAGACGCAGTCACGCTTCACGCAGTTGTGGCAACCGGCGCAGTCCTCGCGCCAGTCGACCACGCCGCACCTGCCTATGCGCGGCCGCCGCGGCGGCACCGGTCTGGTTTTGATGTGATACTTGTCAGGCATATCTTCATTCCCCGCTTAAAGGGCCATGGATATCAGTGCGGGCACGGCCGATTCGTTGCCCCCGGAAAAGATGTGTATACCCCGCAGCCCCGGCAGGGCCTTGAGCTTGCCGATGGTATCCGCGCAAACGGCCAGCCCCTCTTTTCTCTGGGCTTCTTCGCCGCCGGCCGACTCCAGACGAGTGATCACATCATCCGGTATATTGAAGTCTGTGAATGTGTCCTTCAGCCTCTTGGCTTCGGCCGCGCCGCTGAGGGGAAGCACGCCGGCCAGGATGGCTGTCTTCTGCGCGATGCCTTCGGCCCGGAGGGCGTCGAGCCACAGCTTGAAGCCTTCGATATCGAAGACGGCCTGGGTCTGGAGGAACCTGGCCCCGGCCCTGACCTTCTTTTTGACGCGCATAACATTGAGCTCGAGCGGCCTGAGCTCAGGATTGGCGGCGGCGCCGACCAGCATTGCGAAGGGACCCTCGATCTTGCGCCCGTTAAGCAGCACGCCCTCTTCAGCCATGGCATTAATCATGGAGATGAGCTGGACCGAATCTAGGTCGAAGACATTGGCCGAATCG
>JAQTLG010000338.1 GCA_028715025.1 Dehalococcoidia bacterium
CTGGTTGATATGGCACTCGAGACCAGCCAGTTTGGCTACCCGGTGAACTTCGACTTCCCCGCGCTAGGGCCTTTTGAAGAAGTCGCTGTCTACGATCAGCAGGTCGAACATATCGGGATCGATAGCATGATCAGCCTCGGCCAGGCCATCGTCGACGCCGTGTGCGCCAATACGCCCGGTATACTCTGCGAGGGGAGCATATCCCGCGGCATGTCCACCTTCGAAATTGCTGTCAGCGGAGGCGGCCGCGCATCATGCAGGCGCACCAATTTCAGTATTAGCATGGACGGTATGCTGGTCAGGGACGGGGATATTCTGTATGTCGGTGATATCCACAGCTCCTGCCGTCCCATCACCGACCCTGAGCCGATTGCGGGCGAGATCATCAGGCAGCTCGACCTGGCCAGGAACAATGCCTCCATAAAGTCGGGCGCCATGCCGGTGATTTTCACGCCTTTCGGCGTAGCTGGCGCGCTGCTGGCCCCTCTCATCTCCGCTTTCATCGGCAAGACCGTGCTGGACGGCGCCTCGCCCATCAAAGATAAAAAGGGCGCGGTTATATTCGACAGCAGACTATGTTTATCTGATGATCCAACCATACCCTACCAGCCAGGAAGCACGCCTTTCGATGACGAGGGGATGCCGGCCAGGCGCAATGCTCTGATCGACCACGGGAAGGTGGTTCAATTCTATTATGACCTGCATACAGCGGCGCTGGCCGGATCATCGAGCACGGGCAATGCCGGCCGCAACGGCGGAATGCCCGCCCCATCGGTCCACGCACTGGTGATCGAAGGCGGTAAGACATCCCAGGCCGATATGGTCAAAGATATGAAAGAAGGGCTGATCATTGAGCAGATGATGGGCGCCGAACAGGGAAACATACTCAACGGGGATTTCAGCGGCAATGTGCTGCTGGGTTACAAGGTTGAAAAAGGGGAAATCACCGGCAGGGTCAAGGACACCATGGTCTCCGGCAACGTATATCAGCTGTTGAAAGAGGTCCTGGCCATGGGCAGCGACCGCCGCTGGATAGCCGGCTATGTGAATACGCCGAGCATCTACTGCCCCTCCATCTCCGTTGCAGCGAAATAAAAGAAATGAAGAAACTGGTCAATTTTCGCAAGGAACCGCGGCCGCGCGCCTGCGATATGGTGGCGGCCTGGCCGGGCATCGGCAACCTGTCCCTTATCGTGACGCGCTACCTGAGGGAGAAGCTGGGCGCCGAGGAGATAGGGGAGATTGAGCCCTTCACCTTCTTCGACCCCATCGGCGTGATGGTCAAGGACAACATCATCGAAACTCCGCAGTTCCCGGAGGGCAAGTTCTTCTACTGGCATAACACGTCCGGCAAAAAGGACATCCTCTTTTTCATCAGCGACGAGCAGCCGGCCTACAAAGGTTATGACCTGGCAAACTTTATTCTTGATATAGCCAAGAAATTCAAGGTTCAACGTATCTACACATTTGCAGCCGCCATCGCCAAGATCCACCACACCGAGCAGCCCAAAGTATGGGGCGTGGCCACCGACGCATCTTTGGTCGCCTATCTCAAGAAGTTTGACGTCGTGCTGCGCGGACGCCTTCAGATCGCCGGATTGAACGGCCTGCTGTTGGGGGTTGCCAGGGAACGCTCGATGGAAGGCATCTGCCTCCTGGGGGAGGTCCCCTCTTACACCACACGAATACCCAATCCCAAGGCTTCGCTGGCCGTATTAAAGGTATTGCTTCAGGTACTCGAAGTCGAGATCGACCTCGGCGAGCTGGCTAAAATCGCCGAGGAGTCTGACCAGCAGATGAAACGGCTGGCTGCGCAGGCGATGGGTGAATATATCGACCGCTACACGCGTCCGGTGTGGCCGGCCCCGGAGGACGAGGGCGAATTCGAGGACGAAGAGGAAGAGGAGGATGAATGAATCACAGCTTCCGCTGAGCGAAATCATCGCTAACACTCTGTATTCGAACGCTGACATCAGGCACTCCGACCTGGTCCGACTATCTGATTTAAACGATGATGACCTGTCGCAATATAAGAGGGCCTGGAACAGCGCCCACCTGGAAAGGCGCGCCCTGATCATATCAAAGCTGTGCAGCCTGGGCGAGGACGATGCCAGGCTGGACTTCACGCGTATATTTAAGTTTTGCCTTGATGATGTGGACGCCGGCATACGTATCAAAGCGCTTCAAGGGCTGGAGCTGGAAGACAAATACAATTTCGCTATGCCGGTAATCAAAACACTCAAGATGGACGAGTCGATAGAGGTAAGGGAGGCCGCCGCCCGGGTGATGGGCAAATTCGCACTCATGGCTGAGATGGGGGAGCTTCCTTCGGCTGTGGGTGACGATATATTCGATGCCCTGTTGGGCGTGCTGGAGAATCCTTCTGAACCCGATTCGCTGCGAAGGAGGGCGCTGGAGTCCATCTCACCCTTCCGGCAGGAACCCGTGGCAAGCTATATAGAGGACTTTTACTTCAGCGAGAATCCAGCGCTCAAGACCAGCGCCATATTCGCCATGGGCCGCAACTGCGATTCCCGCTGGCTGGATTTCCTCAATGAAGAGATGCAGAGCAGCAACGCGCAGTTCCGATTTGAGGCGGCACGGGCCTGCGGCGAGATAGAAGAGGAGGATACCGTCCCCGGCCTGCTGAATTTACTG
>JAQTLG010000339.1 GCA_028715025.1 Dehalococcoidia bacterium
AGATGGGAGGGGACCCCCTGCGGAAAATGTTCACCGAGAGATACGGCATCACCTGTATCGGCGGCGACAACTATCTGACGGCCGATATAGGCCCCATCGCGGGCTCCTGCGAAAAGGTCGCAGGAATGCACGTCAACACCGATGTGATCGTGGAGATCGTCGACCCGGCGACCGGCCGGGTCCTGCCCGCAGGCGAGGTCGGCGAGGTTGTGGTGACTCCCTTCGACGAGGTATATCCCCTGATACGCTTCGGAACGGGTGACCTCTCAATGCTGGTGACCGAGACATGCGCATGCGGCCGGACTACCGCCCGCCTGCCCAAAATCATGGGCAGAAGCGGCGACGCTGTCCGTGTACGCGCCATGTTCGTGCACCCCAGGCAGACCGACGAGGTTACTTCGAAGTTCGGGGAGATAGCCCGCTACAGGATCCTGGTTAGCCGGCCGGCCGACAGGGACGAGATGCTGCTGCAGGTGGAGCTAAAATCGGAACTCGCGGAGCGGGACGCCTGGGAAGAATCGCTGAGGAAGGAATTCCAGAACACCTGCAAGGTTAGGTTCGACGCTCTGGAAGTCTTGCCCGCCGGCAGCATTCCCGTAGATGAGAAGAAAATAATCGACAGACGCGTTTATTAGCTGTTGCCGGCGCTATCGCCAACCGATATTGCTTGAGGCTATAAGGAGGGGATTATGGGAAATACAGCCAGGGTAGATGCAGCCCGGGCGCCGCATGCCAGGCTCCCGCTCGGCATTAAACTGAGCTTCGGCATCGGCGACATATCCAACAACATCTTCATCGTCACCACGGGGATGTACCTGCTGTTCTTCATGACAAATGTGGTGGGTATAAATCCGGCGCTGGCCGGTACGATGCTCCTTTTCCCCAAGCTGTGGGACGTCGTCTCCGACCCGCTCATGGGCGCCATCTCCGATGTCACGCGTTCACGCTTCGGCAGGAGGCGGGTGTACCTGCTCTATGGCGCGGTGCCTTTCGGCATATGTTTTTTTATCCTGTTCCTCATGCCGGGATTCCAGACGGAATTCGCCAATGCGCTCCAGACATCCCTGCTGTTTGCGCTGGGCTGCACGGCTTTCACGGTGGTCAATGTCCCCTATGCCAGCATGGTGCCTGAGATGTCCGACAACTATAACGAGCGCCTCTCCATAGTCTCCTTCCGCATGACCTTCGCCTCTATCGGCGCGCTGCTGGCCGGCGGCCTGACTATGGCGCTGGTGACGGCTGGCGGAGGCGGAGCTGACGGATTCCGCTTCATGGGAGGAATCTTCGGAGTAGCCATTATCATCTCCTGCCTGTGGTGCTTCTTCGGCACGCGCAAAGCGCCCTCGCTGCCGCCTCATAAAGAGATGCCTCCCATCAAAGAGCAGATCAAAGTAGCGGCCCGCAACTATCCGTTCATGGTACTGATGACGAGTTACTTCCTGCAGGCGCTGGCCATCGGTGTGATGATGGCCGGATTTATCTACTACGTGAAATACGCCATGAATTTACCCGAGACGGCCATGAATATCGCCTTTCCCATCTTCATGGTCACCGGCGTTATTTTTATACCGGTCTGGCTGGCCGTGGGTAAAAGGCTGGGCAAGATAAAGTCGTATTACATCGGCCTGGCAATTTTCACCCTCTCAATGGGCTCACTCTTCTTCACCAGTTCCTCCCAACTGATGATTTTCTACGCACAGGTGTTCGTGGCCGGGATAGGTTTCTCCAGCTTCCAGCTATTCCCCTTCTCCATGCTGCCCGATACGGTTGAATACGACCAGCTGCAGTCGGGAATGCGGCGCGAAGGAATCTTCTCCGGCATGTGGTCGGCCGGCCAAAAGATCGCCTACTCGGTGGGACCGCCTATCGTTGGATTCGCCCTCGCTCTCTCAGGTTTCGTTGTCGAAGGAGTACAGCCCGAGAGCGTGGCCACCGGTGTGCGCATAATCTTCTGCCTCTTCCCTGCGGCCATGATCCTCCTTAGCTTCCTGCCCTTCAGCAAATATAAGATGACCGAGGATGAGTTCGAGAAGGTCAAGGCAAAGATATCAGCGACAGATAAATCGTAGGGGCGGGTTTTTAAAGGTTCTTCCAAATCTTGGTTGTTGACCTCATTATATCATTTATGTTTTCTTGGTCTGCCAATTGACTATATACGTGACTGCCCCTGTTGTCGTTTTGCCAGCTTCTGTCTACTTTTTAAGCGCTCTTATTCCTTTCTTCTATCGGCGGCGGTCATCTGATAGTAAGGTAATTTAGGTATATCATAGCGTATGACGCGTATCTGTTTTTCCTGTTGACTATGGCGGATGAACTGTTCCCAGTTGGCATATGGGAACTTGATGCCAGCTTTTAAGGCAGGTGTTATATCTTCGCCATGCTTAGATAGCGTTCCGTGTGGCCTGAAATAGTTGTAATATACGAAAAAGCCATCGAGTATTAACTTGGCTGATTCTGTGCTTTTCAGGTCTCGCATTATCTTTGTACGTGATTTAATCGTTCCATGAAAGCGCTCAATTATGTTATTGTTAGGTCTGGCTTCAAACTTCTTTATTCGGATGTGCCTTGCCTCGTTGCCAAATGTGGACGGAATAGCACGGACATAGCCTTCTAAACGGTCGGTCATTATCGATTTCGGGATTTTGCCGGATCGCTGG
>JAQTLG010000340.1 GCA_028715025.1 Dehalococcoidia bacterium
CGAGGGCCGGCAGTATGACGTCCTTGATGAGCTGCGCGCGGCAGGCGGCGAAAAGAAGTAGTTCGGTTTTCGGTCCGATATTGAAATCGAGTTTGACCTTGAGGATTTTCCTGATCCTGTCTCCCAGGGGTGTGCCGCCCGGCTCATGCGTCAGCACTGCGGGTACATCATGGCTCTGCAGCTCTTTGTAGAGAAGCCTGGCTTGAGTGCTTTTGCCGCAGCCCTCGCCTCCCTCGAAAGCGATAAACAGTCCATTACGCTTCGGCATAACGCAGTCCAGAATATCAGGATTATCAGTTATTAGCTATTTTAACCCGCCGCCCGGGCTCGCGTCCCGAGCTGCTGGATGTGACGTCATGCTTCTCGGCCAGCATATGCTGAAGTCGCCGGATAAACGAGTTCTGCGGGCTTAGAGTGATCTCTTTTTTACCGCTTTTGACCTCATCGATGGCCTGCAGCGCCTCGTCGAGCGCCGAGTCCACAACCTCATCGCGCGGCCCCGTATAAATGCTGTCCAGGCAATGGCGCAGCTGCTGCAGGCTGTTGCCCCGTATGGCGTAGATGGGTATGCCCAGCGTCTCGGCGTCCCGCAACTTCTGAGGCTTGCGCCTGAAGTAGTTCTTGGTCGTGATCAAAATATTAGATAGTCGCAGATCGTCCGTGATATCGACGGACAGTCCCTTTTCATGGGCGGCCTGCTCGAGAATGGGACGGTTTATACCGAACAGGTAAACGCGTAGCACCTGTTTTTTCTCATCGGCCTGTCTATGGGTTTCCTGTATATTTGCAGACTGTTCTTTGACGACGCTGCCGTCGGGGCCCAGCCATCTCACCTCGGAACGGCTCTGCTTGGAATGCAGGACTGAGTCGACGGCGTGCGCCACATCGGGATGGACCAGCACCTTGTAGCGCTCCTGTATTTCGACAACGATGTCAAAGGTGGGGGGAGCTTTGCGCTCCAGTACTGATTTTTGCGTATGGCGCCTGCGTGCTTCCTCGTCCCCCAGCGTTACCGTCTGAATGCCACCGATAAGATCGGAAAGCGTGGGATTCATCATGAGGTTCTCCAGGCTGTTGCCGTGGGCGGTGCCTACCAGCTGGACGCCGCGTTCGGCGATGGTGCGGGCCGCCTCAGCCTCCAGGCTGGTGCCTATCTCGTCGATGATGATGACCTCGGGCATGTGGTTCTCCACGGCCTCGATCATAACGGCATGTTGGAGAGTGGGGGTCGGTACCTGCATGCGCCTGGCGTGACCTATGGCCGGGTGCGGTATATCGCCGTCCCCGGCGATCTCGTTGGAAGTGTCCACCACGATAACGCGTTTCTTCAGGTCGTCGGCCAGCACACGTGCCGTCTCACGTAGAATGGTGGTCTTGCCTATGCCCGGCGGGCCCATTAGCAGCACGTTGTTGCCGGTCTCGACCAGATCCTGAATTATTTTGGCCGTTCCCATCACGGCGCGGCCCACACGGCAGGTCAATCCGACGATCTTCCCTTCGCGGTTTCTGATGGCGGAGATGCGGTGCAGCGTGCGCGTCAGGCCTGCCCGGTTGTCCCCGCTAAAGGTGCCGATCAGGCTGGTGACATGCTGTATATCTGCTTCTGTGACTTCGTGATCGCCTAATAAAATCTCGCGGTTGGGGAAACGTGCTTCAGGCAGCCGGCCGAGGTCCATAACGATTTCCAGCAGGTCACCGTTTCCGATCTCTTGCTTGAGATCCGAGGCGATATGGGGGGGCATGACAGCCAGCAGAGACCGGATGTCATCGATATCTACCGTCTGCAAGGTTTCCCCTCTGTGGTGGAGGAAATGACATCGGCAGATGCATATTGTGCACGCAAATTACCAACCTCTGGTGGCCAGTAAACTGTCTTCTGGTATGCTTTTAATATCAAGTCCGGGCATGGCGGAGCCGAGCGCCCTTGACACCTCGGCAATGATAGCCGGATCCTTATAATGGGTTACCGCCTTCACTATGGCGGTGGCGCGCGCTTCAGGTTCGCTGGATTTAAAGATGCCCGAGCCCACGAATACGCCCTCCGCGCCGAGTTGCATCATGAGTGCAGCGTCGGCAGGCGTGGCCACTCCGCCTGCAGCGAAATTAACCACCGGCAGTTTGCCGCTCTTGTGTACCTCGATCACCAGCTCCAGCGGGGCGCCCAGTTTTTTAGCCTCGGCTGGAAGCTCGTCGGCGCTCATCGATTGCAGTTTGCGCATGGCGGATTGGACCGAGCGCATATGGCGCACGGCCTCAACGATATTGCCCGTGCCGGCTTCGCCCTTGGTGCGTATCATGGCGGCGCCCTCTGCGATCCTGCGCAGGGCTTCGCCCAGGTCGCGGCAGCCACAGACGAAGGGCACCTTAAAATCATGCTTCCATACGTGATGGCTCTCGTCCGCGGGGGTCAGCACCTCCGATTCGTCAATAAAATCGACGCCCAGCGCCTCAAGTACCTGGGCCTCCACGAAGTGGCCGATGCGGCATTTAGCCATTACCGGTATAGTCACCGTCTTCATGATGGCGGTTATCACGGTGGGGTCGGCCATCCGGGCCACGCCGCCGTCCTTGCGTATATCGGCCGGCACGCGCTCCAGCGCCATCACCGCGCAGGCGCCGGCGTTCTCAGCTATCCTGGCCTGATCGG
>JAQTLG010000341.1 GCA_028715025.1 Dehalococcoidia bacterium
GGAAGCGGAACTTATTCGCAGCACCAAGTTGATCCGCAATCTGCTTGATTTCGCCCGTCAATCTCCGCCTGCGTTCCGGCAGGTAAATGTGAATGATATAGTTAACAGGGCCTTTGATCTCACTTCTCACGCTGCCCAACTTCAGCATATTGTCGTTAATAAAGAACTTGATGCTGCGCTACCTAATTTAATGGCTGACTTTGATCAGTTACAGCAGGTTTGCACCAATCTCATTTTAAATGCGATTCAGGCAATGCCCGGGGGAGGAACATTAACCATTCGTACAGTTGCGGATAAAGATTATCTCAAATTGGTCGTGCAGGATACGGGGTGTGGTATTTCCGAAGAAAGCAAGGAAAAGTTATTCACACCCTTTTTCACTACCAAGCGCGAGGTCAAAGGCGTGGGTCTGGGGCTAGCCGTGTCCTATGGCATCATACAACGGCATAACGGCAAAATAGAAGTTCAAAGCAAGGAAGGTGAAGGATCAACCTTTACTGTTTATTTGCCGCTGTATACTATGAAACTGGCGGAAAAAAATGGGAAGCAAGCGGGTTAAGCAGGGCTTTTATAGGGAGGCAAAATGAGATTGGGAAAAAGAATAATCCTCCTCGTAGAAGACGAGACATTGCTGAGAGAGGCTTTGAAGGAATGGCTGGAGGATGATGGCTATAACGTTGAAGTTGCTCAATCCGGCGAGGAAGCTTTAGAAAAAATCAAGCGGGAGGAATACAGTTTTGTTGTCCTCGATTTAAGGTTGCCCGGTATAGACGGTTTACAAGCATTTGAAGAAGCTAAAGATATTAAACCTGAGACCAAAGGATTGATAATCACTGCTTATCCATCTGAGGAAACTCAGCAAAGGGCCAGGGATATAGGCCTGATAGATTATTTGCCCAAACCGTTTCAAATTGATGACCTGGAAAAGATCATCAGCGGGGCGTTGGAAGAATTGGATAAAAAGGAAGCTCAGGGTAAAGATATATGGTTAGAGCTTGGCGCTGTGTCTTTCAGAATATGTACGCGCAATTACGAGTGTGGACATTGTGCATTTGCCCAGGATATACAGGATAGATTCGGTACCATAGCGGTTATTGGTGAGCGGGAAGTTGAGAAATTCAAGAGATTGCCGGGAAATCAGAGACTTTGCCGCTATACATCCGTCCACTTTGTCAAGAAGGAGAAAGCGGAATTGAAATCTAAGAAACGAGCGAAAACCAGGGGGTGATAAATGCGAGATTGGGCATCGTATATGGGTAATAATGTCAAAACGGAGGTGGAATCGTCATGAAACCAATCTTGATCGTAGATGATGAAGCTATCGTAAGAGATTCAATTGGAGACTGGCTCCGGACTGCCGGTTACCAGGTGGAGACAGCTGAAACCGGTGAGGAAGCCCTTGAAATGGTCGAGAAAAAGGAATATGGAATTTTGATCCTGGATGTAAGGTTGCCCGGGAAAAGCGGGATACAGGTATTAAAAGAAGTGAAGGCGTCTAAGCCGCATGTCAAATCCATAATCATCACGGCTTTTCCCTCGGAAGGATCGGCGGATGAGGCTATGAAACTGGGTGCAGTCGATTATTTAATTAAACCAGTTTTGTGCGAGAACCTGGAGAGATTGATCTTGGAGACACTCACTAAATGTGAGCACGAGACTAAAGTCTGATATTTTTGACTGACCTGATCGTCTGTTGCGATAACACCGGCCATGTAACCAATCAAGACTAAGGATGACCTTTGCGCCATTAAAATCCTGATGTCCTGTTTAGAAACAGTGCATATCTTAACCCTATCGTCCTCCTGAGCTTGTAGGGTCATGCTTACTCGGATGTGCGTGCCAGAAATCCAAAGAGATATATCCGCCGGTTAGAGGTTGTGCCCAAAGTGAATTAGTTTGAAAAGGCAGCGATTAAGCAGCCAGCAGCTTTACTACCTTTTTGAAGTCAACATTCCCGCCGCTGAATACGCAGACTACCTTCGTTCCCTGCGGGACAGGAACCCTGCCGGAAGTGATGGCCGCCAGGGAAGATGCGCCCGATGGCTCAACCACCACTTTCAGTCGGCTCCAGGCCAGCTTCATGGCTGCTACTATCTCATCATCTGTTACCGTGATTAAATCGTCCACATATTTAAGGGCGTGCGCGAGAGTTAACTGGCTGATGATCGGTGTGCGTATGCCGTCGGCTATGGTCTGCGGCATATCGTGTAAGGTCTCCATTTTCTTACTGCGGTAGCTGGTATACATACTGGATGCGTTGGCAGGACCTATGCCGAACACCTTTATACCGGGCTTTAACTCTTTTAGGGCCACGGCAACACCCGACAGCAATCCCCCGCCGCCGACGGGAACCGTTACGATGTCCGCATCCGGCAGGTCGTCCAGTATCTCCAGTCCCAGGGTACCCTGTCCGGCGATAATCAGCGGGTCTTCGAACGGGTGTATCGGCTCGAGCTTCCTTTCAGCGGCCAGGGCGAAGGCCTTCTCGATGAGTGGCTCGACATTGTTCAGGTCGCCTCCAATTATCACCTCGGCGCCGTATGCCCTCGCAGCGTCTATTTTAGGCTGCGGCGTTCCGTCCGGCACCATGATCACGGCGGGTATGCCCAGGCGTCCCGCCACATATGCAGTGGCCTGGCCG
>JAQTLG010000342.1 GCA_028715025.1 Dehalococcoidia bacterium
CGTCGAGCTCCGTGATGGGATTGGTCGGCTGGGCAAGTCCCGCGTTATTAACCAGGATATCGATATGGCCGAACTTCTCCAGCGTTTTATCGAAGGCATTTTCGACGTCGTTTAAAACCCCGACATCACATTTCACGGCCAGCCCACGGCCGCCCAGCTGTTCGATTTCCTTGACGGTCTCATCGAGTCTTTCGTATGTGCGTCCGAATACTGCCACATCGACTCTGTTTTTAGCGTAAAGGAGGGCCATCCCCTTGCCGATACCCCTCCCTCCGCCGGTTACGATGGCTACCCTATTTTCATTCGACATCAAATTCCCTCGTTATCTTCCGAAATTCCCAGACACAATCTCTATTTTTCAGCGTATACCCGGTCGCTCACCTTTGCACTATCAGCAGGATAGAACTTCGAATTGATGGTATAGAAGATGGCACACAAAAGGGCTACGGGAAGCAGCCAGAGGAATCCCTGTCTTATGCCCTCTGCGCCACCACCCACAGAGTCGGAAACCGCTCCGACTACCCAGGGCCCGATAGCAGCGCCGGCAGCATAGGCAAAGGTAACCATAAGGCCCTGACCGGCCATGCGATGAGAGGGCTCCGTAATATCCGGGAGAAGTGAGAAGATCAGGGGATTGACAAATGCCACTATGATCATCTGAACGATCATCAAGGCCATCAGGGTAGGTATGGACATGACACCCATGAAGTACACAATAATGCCCAGAATAATCATATTGAGGAATTGAACAATGGCCATCATATAGCCTCGTGCACCTTTGTTCCTCTTATGCCAGTAGTCGGCAATGAAACCACCTAAGACTGAGCCCAAAACACCGGTGAGGGCCGCCACCCCCACAATGCTTCCTGCCTGTGCCGCATCCACGTTGTAAGCGCGGATTATGAACGCCGGCACCCAGCCGAGCCATGTGAAATATACAATAGCAAAGCAGATCTGCCCCAGAGTTATAAACACGAACGACTTGATCTTGAAAAGTCCGACCCATTTTTTCAGGTATTCCTTGCTCAGGCCGGCTTCCCCTTCACTCTTGACTGTTTTATAGTCTTTGAGGAAGAACGCCCAGATACCGAAAATGACGCCGGGCACTGCGAAGACATAGAATGGTATCTGCCACATACCTGTCTTGGCCACGAGAATCCCGCCCACTATCAAACCGAGGGCAGAGCCGCCAACCGAGCCTATGCCGAAGATGCCGGTTACGATCGATCTTTTCTCCTTCTTGAAGGCCAGCGACAACCAGCCCGAACCGCTGGTGCTGAAACCGTCTTCACCAAGGCCGACAAATGCACGGGCTACCACCAGGCTGGCGAAATTCCAGGCCAGGCCCGTCGCAAAGGTTGCTGCGCTCCATAACAGTGCCATAATACCCACCGATTTGCGCCGGCTCCACCTGTCAACTATCCAGGCGATCGGAATGGTAAACAGGCCGACTCCGATACTGAAGACTGATTGCACAATGCCTAACTCGGTATCAGAAATCTCCAGTGCAATCTTGATCTGCTGCAGAACGACCGACAGGATGGACCTGTCTGCGTAATTGATCATGTACAGGATCGTCATCACTACGAGTATGCTAATGGCCTGGCCTTTTGTGGTCTCGTACATCTTTTTGTCTTCAACAGCTGAATTCATATTGGTCTTCCCTCCTGATAAAATTTGTTGTAGCGGCAATATCAATCACAGTCAGCTATACTGCAACGTAAACACCGTCTCCATAACACAACCAGGGAACAGGCGTCTGCTGCAGACCGCCGCCGGTTTCATGGCAGCCGCCAGGTTTCCCGCTAAATCGTTGATCTCACTACTTATCGATCCGGGCATCTACACCTTCTTCTTTCTTCCTTGCGTTATAATAGTCGGCATCAAACGTTCTATACATGATTAAATATCCAAATGATGCGATCATGAGTACAGCTCCAATAACCCAAAAAGCTGTCTGCAGGTTAGCGGCATCCGAGATGGCGCCTGTCAGCGCCGGCCCCCACAGACCTCCAAAGAAAAACATGCTGAAGATATAGGCGCCGTATGCAGTGGCGCGCTGGTAAAATGGAACCACTTCCTGGCTGACTATGTGTTGTACCGGGATGAATGCAAACTGGCAAAATATGACGATGAAAAATAGCCACCACAGATTAAAGAGGACAGCGCAGACAAAACCGATCAGAGAGACGATGATGCTCACCCAGCATAGAAGGATTTTGTTGCGCGGCTGATTTTTTGAAATCCTGTCGCCTATCATTCCACCGACTGGACTGGCTATCAGGGCAGTTAGCATTATTGCGCCCGTCAAAGTGCCCGCCAATGCTACGTCCATGCCCATAAACCTGTTGAAATAAGTCGGCAGCCAGTACATTATTGACATACTGAACAGATAAACAAGCCCGAATGATATAAACAAAGTTACCAATGTCTTATTTATGAGGATATCTTTCATGATGCCGCCGAAGCTAAGGGTCATGCCATTGGCTCGCACACTTACACTTCTCGGTTGATTTTTATAGTCAGGTATGAACCATGCCAGGATGCCAAAGAGAATCCCGGGTATCGCTACGGCCATGAAGGCAGCGCGCCATCCGAATTTAAGTGCTACCGCGCCTCCTATTAACATACCGAC
>JAQTLG010000343.1 GCA_028715025.1 Dehalococcoidia bacterium
CAGTGCTGCGAGGTGTCTTCAACCACCGTGCAGGTCCTACGAATCCGCGTGCTATTAATGTTGCCCTGTCGCCGGATGCCACAACCTCTTCCTTCCAGATCTGATGGAAATCACTCTCCTGTGTTGCCAGAAAGCGGGTCCCCATCTGTGCGCCGTCCGCACCCATAACTAGTGCCGCCGCCAGTGTCCTGCCGTCGCAGAATCCGCCGGCGCCCACGACCAGTGTATCCTTATCGGACACTGCCTCCACTACGGCCGGAAGCAAAATCATTGAATGTACAGGCTCCCACGAAGTATGGAAGCCGCCTTCATGGCCGGAAGCTACTATCACGTCGACACCGGCTTTCTTGCAGCGCAAGGCGCCTTTAACCGACGGGACAACGTGCATCCAGGTAAATCCCGCTCCTTTTATTTTGTCTTTAAAGCCAACTGGATCGCCGGCAGATGTAAATATCACTTTGAAGTGCTTCTTCATATCCGGATTCTCCTCGCGGACCCTGATGGCCGTGTCGATCATAAGATTCGCCTGAAGGTTGAGTTCGGCTGAGACCATCACATTGATGCCGAAAATGCCGCCTTTGTCCTTGACCAGCCTGTATGTCCTTTTCAGCAGTTTTTGCAGGACTGTAATCATATCATCATCGTAATCAGCTTCAGCAGTTTCCACGAAAGCTTTATAAATCCATGGCTGAAAGTCTTTGTCAAAAATGCCGCTGGTAGAAAGCAATCCCAGTACACCGGCGTTTGCTGCCGCAACACAAAGGTTGTTGTTGCTGAAGGGTCCCATCCCGGCCTGTATAACGGGATATTTAATCCCAATCAGGTCACATAATCTTGATCTGATCATTGAAGCTTCTCTCCTCATTCAAATTGTTTAGTTGCGGCCGCAGATATCAGGAAATTAACCGAACCATGGATTCACGAAGTTGGCAAGCTTCTCGCCATAGGGTGCAAAGGTCATCTCTATGATATCCGGTTGATCTCCACGTACGAAAACGCCGCGCAGCTTGGAGTACTCACGGAAGCCCTCTATCCCATGATGGTAACCCATGCCACTCATACCACTCCCCCCAAAACCCACTGATGGAAGCGTGGCATGCATCATGCAGCAATTCACGCTGACACCGCCGGATGAAGTCATTGTTATCACCTTGTCTATCTTTTCCCGGTCATGGCCGAAGACGTATAGAGCCAGCGGCCTTTCGTGGGAGTTAACGTACTCTATGGCTTGCTCCAGAGAGTCGTAAGGCTTAACCGGTACGATGGGACCGAATATCTCTTCCTGCATGATGCTAAGGTCATCGCCGGGATCGAGCACCAGCATGATGGGAATCCTGCGTGTGGGCCTGTCGATAACACCACCCTCCTCAAGCTCTATAACTTTGCATCCGGCCTTAAGGGCCTGATCGAGCAGTTTACGCAACCGATCGAAATGATGCTCGTTGATAATGCCGGTGCAGTCCTCCGTTCGAGAGTAGTCGGGCATATTTTCATGAACACACTGTTTGGCCAGTTGCACGAACTTATCCATGCTTTTTCTGGGCACCAGACAGTAGTCGACGCTGATGCAGAGTTGCCCGTTTTTAATGGTCTTTACCCCTATCACCTGCCTGATGGTATCCATATTAACAGTATCTTCCATCAGGATGGCAGGACATTTCCCGCCAAGTTCAAGCGTCACCGGCACCAGATTTGCCGCCGCAGCTTTCATCACCTCCCGACCGATCCTGGGATTTCCCGTGTACATAAGATGGTCCCATGGAAGCGTGATAAATTCTTTTGCCAGCCCCAGTCCGCCCGTTACCACGGTGACCAGGTCCGGATCATATGTCTCCTCCACCAACTTGCGTATAACCTCGCTGCAGGCCGGCGCGATGTCGGAAGGTTTGATTATGACGCGGTTTCCGGCGGCCAGCATCTCCGCCAGGCAACCAAAGGCGATCTCCAGCGGGAAGTTCCAGGGGACGATATTGCCTATAACACCCTTGGGCTGATAGCGCATCACGGCCTTTCCGTTACCCCACATATTCGCATCGACCTCACGAACCTCGTCGCGCATCCAGTTTTCCAGGTTAGTCATAACATATCCCGCAGTATCGATTATTTTAAGTATCTCAAGGATATCGGTAGCCATTCCGTGATGCACGGCAAAATCCTGCGCCATCGCCTTTCGGATGCGCTCGCGGTTGGAGAGGAGCATCCCGCACAGTTTATCGAGATTGGCCTTGCGCTCCTCAAGGCTCGGATAAGGATTAGCCAGAAATGCCTTCTTCTGCCTCTCAAATGCCTTGTGTAACGCCACTATACTGGCAGAATCGCCGGATTCCATAGTAGTACGCTTGACCGGAACTGATTTCTTAGCATTACTCGGTTGCCTCATATCATGTCCTCCTTCTCAATCGACTAAAACTATGCATATGAAAAACAAATTTTAAAGTAGCGGGGCAGGTCATTAAATTCCCTGAAAGACCGGTACTGATGTTGACCAGCAGGTCGACTGATACCAAACGCACTCAAAATGCCGCCATATTGACACCCGTCCATTCCGTGATGTACTATATTGTAAAGTACCTTAAACATATTGTCAATGTGCTAAATTATATCATTTTTTTGTAATGCCGA
>JAQTLG010000344.1 GCA_028715025.1 Dehalococcoidia bacterium
CGGAAAAGGCTATAACGCCGAAGATAACCAGGTTCACAACTGGCACAAGGAAGAGAAGGCCCCACCAGCCCGGCTTACCCCTGGCCTCTGCGATTTTCCACCACAGGATAACGATAAAGATGATATTAACATAGGGGATGAGGCAGAGCAGCAGCCACCACCAGGCCTTGCCGGCGATCTTGCACATTAGATATATATTGGCGATGGGTATCCAGGCCAGCCAGCCGTTGGGAGTATTGGTTTTTCTGGCTATAGTCTGCAGGCAGACAGCCATATAGATGTAGCAGGCGATGCCGAAAATGATCCAGAAAGCCATCATGCCGCTGTTCGGGGCTGATTCATACATAGCTCTTGTACCTCCTTTGCTGGATTATATATTACGCATCATCGTTTTTACAACGGCAGGGATATGTATGGCGGCGGGCGGTTTCAAGCATGGCCCGGACGTTCTCAAACTTTGCGTCGATGGGGCACTCGCAGCCCGTGCTCAATATAAATCCACCTTCACTGCCCACGATTTCGTGCAGCCTGTTGCAGTAATTCACGACTTCCTCTTCCGTTCCGAGCGAAAGCAGAGCCGCCGGCACATCTCCCATGATACACATATGGCCTTTCAATATCTCCTTTGCCTTGAAAATATCGGTCGTGCTGTCGAGCTCGCATATGCATTTACCCCGGGGCAGGTCTCTCAGGTAGGGGAGGTTGAGCGTCCAGTCGGTGTCGAAATGCAGAATGCTGATCAGCCCGGCGGCGGCGAAAGCATCGGCCATTTTCTTAATGTAGGGGAAGCCGAACCTTTCAAATATTCTGAGAGGATAGAAACTGCCTGACCCACGCTCCAGCGGAAAGAACACATACTTTAGTCCCGTGGCGGCGGTATCGTCCAGCACATTCTGGATCAGGTCATCAACCATGGCATCCATGACCGCCTGCATCTTATCCGGCTGCCTGTAAAGGTCCAGGGTAAATTGGTTAAGCGTCCTCGATAGGGAAAGGATCATGGTGGGGTCGCAGGTGGTTGCCCCCGACATCACCTGCACACCTTTCTTACGCCATGTCTCAACATCATCCATGTATATTTTAAGCAGCTTCTTCTGGGTGGCATCGATCCTCTCAAGAGGACGTCCCGTTACTCTGGGCAGGAACTCGGCCAGGAATCCGTTCCAGCCGCGGCTGATTATGGCCTCATAGTCCTCCCGGGTGAATATCTCCATCTCAATGGCCTGCAGGGCTTCATGCTCCCCAACCTGTTTCCCCGGCACCCGCATGGGCATGGGCGCCGCCGAGATGCGCCAGCTTGAATTCACCCATATCAGGTTGGCAGCGAGCTGCCCGTCCCAACCGCCCAGGGCATCGAACGTATCCACCAGGGCCTTGATAGTAGTCTGCGGATTCCTGTAACCATCGCTTTGCGGCACGCCCCTGTATCTGAGCGCAAACTGCGCGATCAAGGGAACAGTCGGCACTCTGTCCGGGATTCCCAGCGAAACTGCTGTTTCCAGGCGTTCGGTCCTTGTGATCAGGTTTTCTTCCACGTTACATACTCCCACTCATTTAATCCGCCCCTGGTACAGGTCCTCCAATCATAATCAAAACCCGGCGGGGTTATCAAACCTGCAATGAATATGGTTCAGGGCGTGCCCGGTAATGTATAAGCCGGCGCTGCACGCTTTGCGGCGGGGAGTCTGTCAGCTTCATTTTACACGCAGCATGCATTATAATATGTCAAAATCTGTTGTCATATCAGGAGGTTCCATGGATCTTTCAGTCTGGGGCATTCTTCTCCGTCTGCTGGAACAGGCCTGCCTTGTTATCATCGTTTTCTACCTGCTGTTTCAGATCAAGTTCTTCCGGCGCATGCTGGAGGGGAAGCCCAACCTGCTGGACCAGCTTATACTGGCTGTAATCTTCGGAGCGCTGGCTGTCTACGGCACCTACAGCGGTGTTCAGACTTCAGGCGCCATCGCCAATATCCGCAATCTAGGCCCCATGATCGCCGGATTCCTGGGCGGGCCCTGGGCGGGACTTGGCGCAGGACTGATCGGCGGCGTCCACCGTTACTTCATGGGCGGTTTCACCGCTGTTCCCTGCGCGCTCGGCACCATAGCATCCGGTTTGATCGCCGGCATAATCTATGCCCTGCTTAAAGGTAAACTGGGCATCTGGAAGCCAACCCTTTACGCTTTCCTCATGGAATGCGCGGACATGGGCCTTCTGCTTCTGATGGCCCAGCCCTTCGACAAGGCGCTCAACCTTGTATCCATCATAGCTGTCCCCATGATACTGGCCGATACAGCCGGTGTGGCCGTTTTCGCTTTCATGCTGGGCAAGCTGAAGTCAGCTCGCTGAAGACAGGTGCCGCCATATTCCGATATACGATTAGAAGCGAATTGACGGAAGCGTCCGGAAGTCTTTATCATTATCAGGTTGGCCGTATTCAGGCCGGCAGGTAATATTGGAGAGGACCGGACGATGGCTATAAAGATAACGGATACCACCTTGCGCGATGCGCACCAGTCGCTGATCGCCACGCGCTTGCGCTCGCGTGATATGCTGCCTATCGTGGAGAAGATGGATAAAGTGGGCTTCTTCTCGCTCGAGATGTGGGGCGGCGCCACCT
>JAQTLG010000345.1 GCA_028715025.1 Dehalococcoidia bacterium
CGCGGCGCGGGGGATCGAGCCGGCCTGCAAGCCCTGCCGTGAGGGGCGTCCCTCAAACTGTGAGAACATGGCGGAGGGGAGTCTGGCGCCCGCCATAGCCACCGGCTTCTGCCGCGATACGGGCGGGGGCTTTGCGCCCTGCTTCATTGCGCACAAGAGCCAGCTCTTCAAGCTGCCCGAAGGAATAACGGTCAAAGAGGCCGCTATCTTCGAGCCCCTGGGCGTGTCGCTGCAGGCGGTGCTGGAGAACCCTCCTCGCGATGACGACAGAGTGCTGGTGATCGGCGCGGGCGTGATTGGAAATTGCGTCGTACAGTCCATCCGCGCGCTGGGCTGCAAGTGCGATATCACCGTAGCCGAGCCCGAGCCCTTCGCAGCCGAAATGGCAAAGAAGGCGGGCGCAGACAGGGTCGTCTCCGGCGATTTGATCAGGCTGGCCGTCGAAGTCACAGGCGCGAAGGCCTATAAACCGATGATAGGCAAAGAGGTGCTGATGGGCGGTTTCGACCGGATTTACGACTGCGTGGCCAGCCAGTCCACGCTGTTCGCGGCCATGCGCGCGCTGGGCACGGGCGGCACGCTCAGCATGGTGGGCATCGGCAAGGACGTGAAGCTGGACCTCACTCCCCTCTGGCTCAAGCTGCAGACCATCAAGGGCGCCTATTCTTCAGGTTATGTAAACTATGAAGGAGAGCGCAGGCACATTTTCGATATCGCGGCGGAGATGGTGAAGCAAAAGAAGCTGAGCCTGGAGCCGCTGGTGACGCACACCTTCC
This sequence comes from Dehalococcoidia bacterium, assembly GCA_028715025.1. Taxonomy (GTDB): domain Bacteria; phylum Chloroflexota; class Dehalococcoidia; order GIF9; family UBA5629; genus CAIMUM01. The sequence continues at coordinate 777 of JAQTLG010000345.1, forward strand.
GGCTGGAGGACTTCCGCAGCATGATCGAGGTCAACCTGAACAAAGGCGGGAATAAAGCCCTCAAGACCGCGGTTTCATTTCAACCTGTATAAACTCGCTGGCATCGACTATCATAGTTCTCCAGAAGTGCCAACGGACACATGTAATGCCATATTAAAGGCAGCATCATGTGGGTATGTCATATTGACAGATATGTGCAAAGAAAATATATTGGAGGTTTTAAACTAATATGAGTACTTTAAAATTAGGGCCGGTGCGACAGGTCGGTTATGTTGTAAAAGATATCGAAAAATCGATGCGCGAATGGCTTGCACTGGGTGTTGGGCCCTGGCATTACATTGATAATTTACCGATTGAAAATTTTCATTATATGGGTAGGCCCTACGACCCTCAACTGTCCATAGCTCTTGCCAATTCGGGGTATGTCCAGATAGAGCTTATACAGCAGCGTAACGATGTGCCATCCCTATTCCGTGATTTTCTTAGTACGGTCGGGGAGGGACCGCAGCACATATCTCACTGGGTATATGACTTCGATGAGAAAAGCAAGCTTCTTCTTGATCTTGGCTACAGGATCGGCCACTCGGGAATTATATTTTCAACGCTACGGTTCGCCTATTTTATTAACGATCAAATGCCCGGTACAATTATAGAAATATCAGATCTGAACGACATGACGGAAGAATATTTCAAATCGGTAGCAGAAGCTGCCTCAAATTGGGACGGGGCAGACCCAATACGCCGCTAAGTGACGAAAGCAATTATGTGACCTGCCACCATCGCGGGCACATCGAAGTAATCTTCGGCTCTGCAGGGGCGTTGCTTTAACTGCGCCCCTTCCTCTGCAGCAACATTTCCATGAACGACCCTGCCCGGTCCTCGAACTGCGACATCGAGAAGTTGGCGGGGTCCATGTGGTCGACCTCGATCACCACCGAGGGCACGCCCAGTTCCTTCTGCAGCGCCCGTTTGATGTCCATCTGTCCCAGCGTTATGGGCAGGCACGACTTGTTGGAGTGCAGTATCACGCCGTCGATGTGGTAGTCCCGGCAGGCCTTGAGCACCATATCCTTCCTGCGCTGCATCGAGACGCAGGACACCATAGGATACGACTGCAATGACTTCATGGCCAGCGCCTCCAGCGGTTTGGACGTATCGAGCCGGATGGACCAGGCCGCCGAGTAGGTCTCGGCCACCACCACGCCCCCGTATCTCTCGAAGTAGTTGAACAGCCCCAGGTTGTACCACAGCGGTATGTTGTCCCAGAACAGCCTCACCTTTTCCTCGGCGATGATACCGGTGCCCTGCTCCGCGCGCTGCTTGACCTCGTCCCGGACTTTGGTCAGGTAGTCCACCGCCAGTTGTGTGCCCTGCCTGGTTACCATCACGAACATCAGTCCCACCTCGGCCGCCGAGATCGGCGTGGGTATGCAGCGCCGGTATGAGGTGATCTCGTCCCACAGTGCGCAGGACTGGTCGGACAGCCGCACGACCTCCGCCAGGCGGTCATAGTCCATCTTTTTGCCGGTCATCTCGGTCAGGAATTCGATGATGCGGTTTATCTCGCTGAGGGCGTAGTCTATGTGGTAGCGCTGTATGTTCTCGATGGGCACCTGGGGCAGGTCGGCGTTGAAGACCTTTGCTTCGGGGAAGCGTTTGGCGATGTACTGGAAATTCTTCATGGCGGGGACGCAGCCGGCGCCCGGCACGAAGATCATGTCGGGTTCCGGCAGTCCGTTCAGCGGCACCCCTTCCTCTCCCATCATGCCGTTGATATAGCCCACGCAGTTGCGCAGGTATCCGCACAGGTCCGGTGAGAACCCCATGGACTCGGCGGTCATAT
>JAQTLG010000346.1 GCA_028715025.1 Dehalococcoidia bacterium
ACTATTTGATTATTCGTGAGATGCCGATGCTTGTTTTAATGCAAATCTTTGAAAACCCAATGTGTATTGCCGGTTTTGAGAAATCTCATTCACAATGTGGTTAAACAGCTGGTTGTGCGTGCAACTATAGGCTTTTACATCTATTCCTTGTTGCTTATGTTTGCAATAATAACTTATAGAGAGATGCTTGTCAACAGTATCATTCATTAATGAATTGCATGTTGTGACGCACAATGGAATTAGGGTCAAGTTCTATAATGATACGAAACCTTGATTCAGTCGAGCGGCAATGTTTGTATCATCATCTATACTGGTGATACAGGAGCAACTTCAGTGATAGGAGCAGTCAAGCCATGCTCCGCCAGCAATATTTTGTCGCCCAGTATTTGCTCTGCCCTGCCGTCTGCCACGATCCTTCCCTCATCAAGAATAATAATCCTTTCACACAGTCATGAAACAAGATCAAGATCGTGAGAAGCTACAATCTTTGTAACCGGGAGACTGCGCAGTAACTCGGTTAGAGCCCATTTGCCCCGTGGATCGAGGCTGCTGGTCGGTTCATCCAGAGCAAGTATCTCGGGATCCAGGGACAGCACAGTTGCTATGGCCACCCGCTTTTTCTCACCAATGCTGAGATGATGAGATGACCGTTTCTCGTAAGCCTTCATACCCACCTTCTGCAATGCCCGCTTGACCCTGCGGTCAACCTCTTCCTGTGCGAGCCCCATATTGACCGGGCCGAATGCAACGTCCTCATAAACATTTAAAGCAAAAAGTTGATCTTCGGGATCCTGGAATACCATGCCCACCTTTTTCCTGATCTCCCTAAGATTATTATCAACCACCTGCAATCCTTGAATGCTTATTGCTTTACCGCCTCGAAGAATACCGTTTAAATGCAGCAATAACGTGGATTTACCGGCTCCATTAGGCCCGATCAAAGCCACGCTTTCTCCGCAATATACCGTCAGGTCTATGTCCTTCAGTCCACACTGACCGTCGGGATATGCATAAGAAAGTCCGTTTATCTCAATCGCTTTATTCATTGGACGTTACTTACCACCACAATATTGCCGGACAAACCAGCAGCAGGCATATTGATAATGCGAAATAGGCATCAGGCAAGCGGAACCTGAGCTGATTTACCACAACGATGTCACCGTTATAGCCACGCGATAACATGGCGGCATAAATCCTCTCCGCGCGCTCATAGCTGCGAATAAAAAGCATGCCGATCATGTTACCCATTGTTTTGAAAATATTCCTGCGGTTCACGCCGAAATTTCGGCTGTCCCTTGCCATCTGCATGCGCATGGCCTGATCGGCAAGCACGAACATGTAGCGGTACATAAATGAGGTGATCTGCACAAATACCTGAGGGACTTTCAGCCTGTACATGCCGTGTAGTAGCTCTTCGAACTTGGTAGATGATGACAGTACGATCAGGCAGAGGATACATAGCCAGGATTTAACTATGACATTTACCATCACTTCTAATCCCTCATAAGTAACGGCTATATGCCAAACGCCGATATCATAGCTGACAGCCACCTCACCCTGTTTAAAAAAAGGCACAAAGACGACTACCATGATGACAAAGGGGAAGATGACCAGTGACCTTTTGAGCACATATCCGATCGGTAGTCTGGAGAGCAATATCAATACCAGCATTATCAGCAGATATAATGCAAATGCCCTCCAGATTCCTTCCGGCGTCAATACCACGGCCAGGATAAATGCGAGGCTGCACAGCAACTTGGTGCGCGGATCCAGGCGGTGCACGAAGCTGTCGAGGCCGCTGTACTCGTCGACAAAACTATGTTTCATTCTTTGACTTCAATAGGCTTGCCAGGCCGAATACCAAGCCGAACAGTACTAAAGTGCCCAATACGCCGGCAATTATGGTAGCGGTCGCCTCGCTGGTGATGCCCGGGAAAGAATAATCCGGTATCAGGGTAAAAGCGGGTTCAACAGCCTTGTCGGCGAACTCATGGTCCTCGGCAAACCTGTCCAAACCGTCGGGGAATTTAGAAGCTATGGGCGATATAATAGCTAAAAGAAGCGCGATAGACAGTCCTATAATCCACCATTTCGATTTCATAATATCAGTCCCCTTAAGCAACCTGTAGTTTCAAGAGGTCCGCCCGGGTAGCCATAATCAGGCTGAGAACAGCCACTGTGATCAGTCCTTCGCCAATACCGATCAGCATATGTACGCCGCCCATGGCGGGGATGGCTATCGCCCAGGGGGATGTGCCGGATATGGACAGCTCGGCAGCGCATGCCAATGAAGCGAGTACCACGGAGAACCATGCCCCCACGCCGGCGCCCACAAGGGTGCCTGCCTTACTGTTTTTGAACAGTGCGTCTATACCTTTATATATATAGTAACTGCTGAACCCGGCGATCACTCCCATGTTCGTGATATTGGCGCCCAGCGCCAGCAGCCCTCCATCCTGAAAGACCAGCGATTGTACGACAAGAACGCTGCTCAATATCAGCACGGTGGCCCACGGCCCCAGCAATATTGCGGCAAGCGCCGCGCCGACGAAGTGGCCGGAGGTTCCTCCCACCACCGGGAAATTCAACATTTGAGCCGCGAATATGAAGGCCGCCAG
>JAQTLG010000347.1 GCA_028715025.1 Dehalococcoidia bacterium
AGTTCGATAATTAAAGGAAAATGATCTTGTTTTTCACATCATCCGATATTGATTTCCGCGATTAAATAAAATACCTTTAGTGTAAGGGGTGTGGTCTGATGGCTGGCAGTACGGGTAATGGTTTCAAACTGACCCTTGTCGCATTCGTCCTCGTTACGGCAGCAGCGCTGATGAGCATACGCACATTCCCGACGCAGGGAGAAGTCGGGTGGCAGTCGATCTTTTTCTGCATTCTTTCAATCGTTATGTACCTGATCCCGGCATCCCTTGTCTCTGCCGAGCTGGCAACCGGGTGGCCGCAGGAAGGCGGTGTGTATGTCTGGGTCAAGGAAGCATTCGGCGAACGATGGGGCTTCACAGCCGTATGGCTCCAGTGGTTTCAGATGACCATCGGATTTATCAGCATCCTCACGTTCATAGCAGCAACATTCTCCTTTCTTTTCAACCCGGCCCTTGCGAACAACAAGATATACGAGTTTATCGTGATTGTGGTCATCTGGTGGGGGCTCACGTTCCTCAACTTCCGCGGTCTCAAAGCATATGCCCGTATCAGCTCCTGGTCGGTGGTATTCGGGACGTTCATCCCGGCTGCCGTCCTGATCGGCGGGGGATTGTGGTATATCCTTGCCGGAAATCCGGTTCATCTGTCACTGCAGCCCGGCTTTTCTGATTTTATCCCCAACATGTCCTCTCTCTCGAATCTTGTCCTGCTCGTAACGTTCGTCTTTGTCTTCATCGGCATCGAGATGACCGCAACCCATGCCAGGGAGATCAAAGATGTTCAGAAGAATTACCCCCTCGGCATCCTTATTGTCGGTATCATCATGGCGGTGGTGAGCATCATCGGGGCGCTTATCGTAGCAATGCTCGTACCGGTTAATAACCTCAATCTGCTGGCCGGGATCATGCAGTCGTTTAGCGTCATCTTCACAAGCATCTCCCTGCCCTGGCTCACATTTCTATTCGCCCTCCTGATAGCTATCGGCGCAATCGGTCAGGTCTCAACATGGATCTTGGGCCCGGTCAGGGGCCTTTTTTCCACAGCTGCAGAGGGCACGCTTCCCCCCGTACTGCAAAAGCAGAACAAGAACGGTATACCGACAAACTTGCTGATCCTCCAGGCCATCCTTATCACGTTCTGGGGTGCGGTTTACGTTATCCTGCCCGGCGGCGTGAACAGCTCGTTCTGGATGCTCTTTGCACTCACAACAACCGTCTACATCGTCATGTATTTCCTCATGTACGCGGCAGCGATCAAACTGCGCTACAGCCAGCCCGGCGTGAAACGGGCGTTTAAGGTCCCCGGCGGGAAAGCCGGCATGTGGATAGTATCCGGATTCGGTTTTATCATGATGGCCTTCCTCTTTCTTCTCGCCATGCTGCCTCCGTCCCAGATCAAGGAGGGAAGCAGTTTTGTGCTATTCATGGTTATAGGCACCGTCCTTGTAGCTGCTATTCCTCTCATCATCTATGCATTCAGGAAACCGGGATGGAAGATCAGCAAATCAGCCGAAGAGAGCGCTGAATAATTGAAAAGGAGTTGATGCAGTTATGGCAGAACAAAAGAAAACTACCAGGAAAACCGCCGGTAGCAAAAATAACCAGGAGAACGTTGAAGTAAAGGCCCTGTTCCTGGGCCCCCGGTCGGAAAACCGGGACTATTTCAAGAACATGCTGACGTTCCTTATGGACGAGCATATGCACTGGAGAAGGGATTTCCACCCGGAAGATCCTAATGTCACCTCGGCGCAGGAGATGCGCAGCGAGCACTTCCAGTCCACCCTTGACCGCATGACTGAGGTTCTACTCGATCTCTCCGCTCGTCTCAAGGAGGACTCCATGCCCTGGTTCTCAGCCAGGTATCTCGGCCATATGAACAGCGACACCTTGATGATCGCCAACCTTGCCTACATGGCGACCATCCTCTACAACCCCAACAACTGCGCTTATGAGGCTTCCCCCGTGACAACGGTGCTTGAAATCGAGGCGGGAAAGGACATGGCAACCATGCTCGGGTTCGACCCGGAGACCTACTGGGGCCACATCACGACCGACGGGACAATAGCCAACTATGAAGGGCTCTGGATGGCAAGAAACCTCAAGTCCTTCCCTCATGCCGTCAAAAAAGTAAAACCGGCCCTTGTAAAGGGCCTCAACGAATGGCAGCTCTCCAATATGCCCGCGGCAAAGATCCTCGACCTCCTCGACCGGGTGAAAAAGGCAAAATGCTTTGATGAGGTCCGGAACGAGACCGTCCGCGGGACCGGCGTTGGTCAGGGGACTCTCGGCGTGGTCCTTGTCCCTCAGTCCAAGCACTACTCGTGGGTGAAGGCGGCAGATGTCCTCGGGATCGGGAACAAGAACTTCATCGAGGTCCAGGTGAATGAGAACTTCCACATGGATCTCAATGTCCTGAAAAAGACGATCGATAAGCACATTGCCAGGAAGATACCGATAATTGCGGTAGTGGCCGTTGTCGGGACCACCGAGGAGGGGGCCATCGACGAGATTGCACGGGTCGTGAAACTCCGCGATGATTACGAGAAGCAAGGGATATCCTTCTACTTCCACATCGACGCAGCGTACGGCGGCTATTCCCGGGCCCTGTAT
>JAQTLG010000348.1 GCA_028715025.1 Dehalococcoidia bacterium
CGCCACGTTCCAGTCCCTATTAATGATCTCTTGCGCTGCCATGCGCACGAAACAGCCCCTGCCCATCTGATTAAAGCAACGCTTGGAGATGGCCTCCAGATTCTCCCTGGTGCCCACCACGCCCTCTTGCTGCGCCATCTGCCGGACTATATCGCCGGTGGAGATATAAGGCACTCCATACCTGTCGCGCAGGTGCTTGAGTACTTCGTCCTTGCCCGAGCCTATGTCGCCCACAACGCCGATGACTTTCATTTGATAGCTATATTAACATTTTGAGTTCATTATTTCCCGCTATTTTGGAATTTTACTCTGCAAACATAGTAGAATAACCAGACTGTCAATCGGAAGGAGGCACGCTTTGGACGTTATCGATGCCATCAACAGCCGCAGGAGTATACGCGGGTTCAAGAAGGCCCCCGTGCCTAAAGAGATCATACACAAAGTGCTGGAGGCCGCCGTTCGCTCGCCATCCGGCATGAATACACAACCCTGGGAGTTCGTGGTGGCCACCGGCAAGGTGCTGGATGAGATACGCGAGGAGTGCGGCAGGCTGTTTAACGAGCATACTATCCCCACCAACGACATGCTGCGCAACCCGTACGAAGGAAAATACCGGCAGCGCCAGGTGGACCTGGCTATCGAGATATTTAAGATCGTCGGCATCAAGCGCGAGGACAAGGAGGCGCGTCACAAATGGATGCTGCGCGGGATGCGCTTCTTCGAGTCCCCCTGCCAGATCGTAATCTGCGCCGATAAGGAGATGCACTATCACCTGGATATGCTGGGGATCGGCGCCGTCTGCCAGACCATCGCGCTGGCCGCACTGGAGTACGGCCTGGCGACCTGCATCGCCGACCAGGGCATTCTGTACGACCAGGTGTGGCGGAAATACGCTAAAATCCCCGACAGCAAGAGGCTGGTGACCGGGGTTACCATCGGCTATGCTGATCCAGATTTCCCCGTTAATGCCATGATCACGCCTCGGGAGCCGGTGGACAAGATAACCACATGGGTGGGATTCTGACCCGCTTTTAATAAACAGGGAGGTTGAGAAATGGGCGATACCAATAATCTGCCGGAGATAGGTCCGCAGCAGGTAAAGGAGGCCTTTGCCTTCACCGACGAGGTGGTGGAGGGATACCCGAACCGCCTGACGGGCACGGAGTCCTGTCATAAGGCCGGCAGAAGGATCGGCCAGGAATTCGAGAAATTCTGTGATCCCGGCTCGGTTAAAATCGAGGAGATCACCACGCACCCCCTCAGCTTTCTCAAGTATATCCCAGGCATGGTCGTGCTCTATTTCGCCTGCATGCTGCTGCTTTATTTCGTGCCCTCCCTGGCCTGGGTTTCCTTCGCCGGCCTGGCGCTGGGCATCTTCGTCTTCTACGGGCAGTTTGTGAGGTACTGGCACCTGCTTGACCCGCTGTTCCCAAAAGCTAAAGGCTACAACGTCTACGGCTCCATCGAGCCGTCGGACGAGGTCAGACAGCAGGTCATCGTCTCAGCCCATCATGATGCGGCATACGTATTCCAGATACTGGATCGCCTGCCCAAGCTGTATTCGCCGCTGCTGGCGGGCGGAGTCTTGCTGCTGTTCATTGGCCTGCTGGTGACGCTGGCAGCCGGCGTGCTACTTTGTTTCGGCATCACCCTTCCCCAGTGGGTGGTGCTGGTGCTGCTCATACTGGGCGTCTTCGAGCTGCCCTTCCTGTTCTTCACCACGGGCCAGGTTGCACCCGGTGCGGGCGATAACATGATAGCCGTGGCCATCGCCGCCGGCATCGGCCGGCTTTTCGGCGATGCCAAGAAAGCGGGGGAAAATCCACTTAAGCATACCCGGTTGATCATACTTTCCTTCGATGCCGAGGAGTGCGGATTGCGCGGCGCCCGCGCCTGGATCAAACGCCATCTGGAGGAGCTTAAGAAAACAAAAACCTACGCGCTCAACATGGATACGATATACAAGCTCAAGAGCCTCAACTTCTTCGACGCCGACCTGAACTCGACCGTACCGCTCTCTAAGGAGATGGCGCAGCAATGTGTAGATATCGCCGGGGATCTGGGCTACAGCGCCTTCATCTCGCGCATGTCGCCCGGAGGAGGCAGTACCGATGCCGCGGCCTTCGGTGAGGTCGGTATCGAGGCTACTAATTTGTGTGCTATGAGTTTCATGGTCAAGGACTACGACCAGAATTGGGTGTATCACACCCACAACGATTTCAGTAAATTTATCGAGCCGGAAGCCGTTGAGGCTTCGCTCAAGGTCGTTCGGGAGTACATCCTGAGGAAAGATACAGGCTCGTAGATTGCCATCCGGGCTCGAACAGGTCCCATTTACAGGAGTAATTCCATGCAGGCTGATAATCTGAAAAATCTGCTTTATCCCCGTTCTGTTGCTGTAGTTGGCGCCTCGGCCAGCCCGGACAAGTTTGGTCACCGCGTACTCTTCAACATAGTTTACAACGGCTTTAAGGGTCGGATTTATCCCGTGAATCCGCGCGAGAGCATTGTGCTGGGGCGGACATGCTTCCCGTCTGTCGCTGAGATACCTGGGGAGGTCGACCTGGCGGTCATTACAGTGCCCACCGCCGGAGTTAAACAGGTCCTG
>JAQTLG010000349.1 GCA_028715025.1 Dehalococcoidia bacterium
CCTGCCCTTTTTCTTGACTTCATCAGACAGGCCCTGAAGGGCTTCAGGTTTTTTCTGACACATCAATATGTCGGCGCCGGCCTCGGCAAGCTTGAGCACCGTTGCCTTACCGATTCCGCCCCCGGCGCCGGTCACCAGAGCCACTTTTCCGAGAAGAGGCTGATAATTATCTGCCATAGGGAATACCTCCTGAATTTATAAAGGATTAATAATCTAGGCCGCTGGGTATTCTAACACCTGCTCGAAAAAGGGGTCAAACTAAAGGGAGAGCATATCCGCAACAATTTCCCCCACATGCCCGGCTGCGTCAGCGGACTGTGTCAGCAACGGCGGTAAGGCCGTCGCTCTCGAGAGCTTTTTTCATGGCAGATATAGCCACTTCTACCTGGCTATCCGTCGGCCGGCGCGTGGTCATGGCCTGCAGCCACAGCCCCGGCACGAGCATCCAGTGTACGAAGCGGTTGTGGCTGTGGCCTGCTTCGAATTTGATCAGCTCGTAGCCGAGCGCAGCTATAACAGGCAATAACAGTATGCGTGAGGCTATGCTGATCAGGATGGGCGGCCGGCCCAGCAGGGCAAATACGGCGATGGCCAACACCAGGACCACCAGCAGGAAGCTGGTGCCGCAGCGCGTGTGCGCGGTCGAGTATTTCATCACAGTACCAACTTCGAGAGGGGCGCCCGATTCGTAGGCGTTGACAGACATGTGCTCGGCACCGTGGTAGGCGAAGATCTCCCGGATATCCTTCATACGTCCGATGACCGCCAGGTAAACGATAAAGAATACGATACGGATGACACCTTCAATCACATTGCTCAGGAAAGACGAGGCTATAAACGGGTCCAGCAGCCTGGCCGCCAGCAGGGGCAGAATAAAGAAAAGCACCACTGCCAGCAACACCCCCACTATCACGCTGCCCCAGATCATACCCGGTGTTATCTTCTCCTGCTCAGTCTCCGTTGATATCTGCGCCGAGTACATCAGGGCGCTTGTGCCCAGCACCACCGTTTCTATCAGGGCTATCACTCCCCGGACCAGCGGGACCTCGCGCCATTTGCCTTTGTACAGCGTGGCCAACTGTCGAGTGCTGACCTCGATGCCGCCGTCCATCCTGCGAACGGCGATAGAGGTGCTGTTGCGGCCGCGAATCATCACGCCTCCCATCACAGCCTGGCCGCCGTAGTAAAAGGGCTTCTCTTTCTTCATCAGGCTAAAAAAAAGGGGCGGCCTTGGTAACCGCCCCTTCAAAGGTCAAATTGCGATTATCAGGCCTTTTTCTCCCTCTTGTATTTCTTATTGAAGCGCTCCACGCGGCCGGCAGTATCGATGATCTTCTGCTCGCCCGTGAAGAAGGGATGGCATTTATTGCACAGCTCAACCCTGAGCGTCTGCCTGGTGGACCCCGTGGTAAAGCTGTTGCCACACGAGCAGGTCACCGTGGCATCGGGGTAATACTTGGGATGGATTTTCTCTTTCATTACTGCTGTCCCGGGTAAACGCTGACCCTTTTCTTGTTCTTGGCGTGGTGCTCGAATGTCACTATACCATCGACCGTGGCAAAGAGAGTGTAGTCCCTGCCGCAGCCAACATTGGTGCCGGGATGAATCCTGGTGCCGCGCTGCCTGACGATAATGGTGCCGGCGTGTACAGCCTGCCCGCCGTAGCGTTTGACTCCCAGGCGCTTGGATTTGCTGTCACGGCCGCAGCGTGTGCTGCCGCCGCCTTTCTTGTGAGCCATTAGTTGTCACCTCCGCTGGCTGCCTTTGCCTTGGCGGCTTTTTTCGGGGCTTTGCCGCCCGGCTTTATGATCTCCTTGATCAATAGCCTGGTGTAAGGCTGGCGGTGCCCGGTCTTGCGGCGCTCACGTACCTTGTTCTTGTAGCGGAATACTATGATCTTGCGAGCTTTGCCTTCCTCAAGGCATCTGGCGATCACCTTTGCGCCCTGGACCTCGGGGGTGCCTATTACGACTTCATCGCCGTCGGCAATCATCAGTACCCGGCTGAGCTCCACATCTTTGCCTGACTCGACGTGAAGAAGCTCGGTGTTAATGACCTGTCCGGCCCTGACCCTGAACTGTTTGCCGCCGCTCTCAATGATTGCATAAGAATTGCTCATTTTACCTATTCCCTGTGAAAAACGATAACCGTGTAAATATATCAGCCTGAAGGCCCGGTGTCAAATCTGACAGGCAGTCTAAAAAGCCGTGCATTTCTATTATGACAGTGAGAGGAATATGAAGGTTATTCGCCGGCGCTGCCCTCTTCCCGGCAGGCGATTTCGCAATGTCTCATATATACCAGGTCGCTGGTCACGGTGTCCCGGGCGAGGTATCCGCCTTCTACCTGGCTGACGACCATGAACCACCTTCCTGACTCATCCTGTATTCTCTTGGGTTTGTCCGAAAAATCCATATAACTAAGTTCCTTTTTCACATGTACGGTCGATAATTTTAGCACTTTCAGCCCGAAGTGCAATATCATAGCTTCAGGGCAATATCAGCCCCCTGTTCCACGGCGGCCAGTATCTTGCCCGGCTTGCAGGCGTCTCCTATCACATACACTTCGGGCACGATGTCTTTGACCT
>JAQTLG010000350.1 GCA_028715025.1 Dehalococcoidia bacterium
GACCTCGACCACCATGTCAGGAGACATGCGCCTGACGTTTCCGGGGGGACCGGAGGTAAACATATACCAGCGCAACGCATCCGCGCCGGAGGAATCGAGAACGGTCCAGGGGTCCACCACGTTTCCCCTGGTTTTGCTCATCTTCTCCCCTTGAGCGTCAAGGATATGGCCCAGGCAAATGACATTTTTGAAGCACGGCTGGTCGAATATCAGTGTGGACAGCGCATGCAGGCTGTAGAACCATCCCCTGGTCTGGTCCACGGCCTCCGATATATAATCGGCGGGGAAGCTCTGCTTGAAGAGCTCAATGTTTTCAAAAGGATAGTGCCACTGGGCAAAAGGCATGGCGCCTGAATCGAACCAGCAGTCGATAACCTCGGGCTGCCTGACCATGGTATCACCGCAGGCGGCGCAGGCATAGGTGACCTCATCGATATACGGCCGGTGAAGATCCATGCCGTCAGAGTAACCCTGTAATCCGAGTTTGCCTCTGATCTCTTCAACCCCGCCCGGGCAGTCGTATCGCCCACACTTGCGGCATAGCCATATATTCAGGGGCGTTCCCCAGTATCTCTCACGCGAAAATGCCCAGTCCACGTTGTTCTGCAACCAGTCGCCGAACCGGCCCTCTTTGATATGCTCGGGATACCAGTTTATCTGCCTGTTCCCGGCAATCATCTCATCCTTCCTGGCGGAAGTCCTGATGTACCAGGTCTTTTTGGCGTAATAGACCAGGGGGGCATCGCAGCGCCAGCAGAACGGGTAGGTATGCGTGATCCTGTCTGTCTTATAAAGAAGGCCGCGCCTCTCGAGATCAGCCAGTATATCGACATCGGCGTCTTTAACGAATTTTCCGGAAAACGGGTAACTGCCGGTGATATTGCCGGCCAGGTCCACCTGCTGCACGAAGTCGAGATTGTTATCGAGCCCTGCCTGGAAATCCACTTCGCCGAAGGCTGGTGCGATATGCACTATGCCCGTGCCGTCCTCCATCGAGACGAAATCGGCACAGATTATTTTATATGTGAGGTCTTTGACCGGTTCCTGCACATCGAACTGCCCCGGCTGGCCTTCTTTTGCACGTTTTCTCTCGACGCCGTATTCGTGAGGATTATATAGAGGATAATAAAGAGAGCCTGCCAGCCGGCCTCCCTTGAACGTCTTGAGCACGGGCTGTCCGCCCAGGCCGGCCTGTTCAACCAGGGCCTGTGCAAAGATCAGATACTCATCGCCCAATGCAATAACGGCATAATCGGCATCCTCCGCCAGGGCCAGCGATGTATTGCCGGGAAGCGTCCAGGGAGTCGTCGTCCAGGCCAGGAAGAAGACCTTCCCCTTCGATACCGCATCGGCAAGAGTGAAACCGCCCGATTTATCTGAAGACACCGCAGTGGGCAGCGACTGTATCCTGAATTTCACATAGACGGACGGATCGACCGTATCGTCCTTGTATCCCAGGGCCACCTCGTGCGAGCTGAGCGAAGTGCCGCAGCGCGGGCAGTGGGGTGTAACCTTGTAACCCTGATAGATCAGGTCCTTGTTCCAGAGCTGGCTGATGGCCCACCAGCACGATTCTATATATGAATTATCCAGCGTCACATAAGGATGATCGATATCCAGCCAGAAACCGATCCTCTCGGTGAGGGAATCCCATTGTTTGAGATATTTGAATACACTTTCACGGCACAGGGCATTGAATTTGGCTACGCCGTATTCCTCGATCTGCGCCTTGCCCGTGAAACCGAGCTGTTTCTCGACCTCAAGCTCAACCGGCAGGCCGTGTGTATCCCATCCAGCCTTCCTGGGCACGCAGAACCCCTTCATGGTCTTGTAGCGGGGTATGATGTCCTTGAAGACACGCGAAAGGACATGGTGGATGCCGGGATTGCCGTTGGCGGTAGGCGGTCCCTCGTAGAAAATATACCTGGGCGAGGAAGCTCTGGCTTCAATGCTTTTCTCGAAGATCTTTCGATCGCGCCACAGGTCGAGTATTCTTTTTTCCAGGTCAGGGAAACTGACCTTGCTGTTAACGGGCTGGAACATGGGCTATTTTTTCCTTGACTGAATTACCACGCGGCGCCCGTCCCCTTCCCCTGTGCTCTGGGTCATAACGTCAGAATTATCGGCCAGAGTTATGTGCACAATCCTTCTTTCATCGGGAGGCATCGGCTCCATAGTAATGGGACGCCTTCTCCTCGCAACCTGCTCGGCCAGACGAAGCGCAAGCTTCTTGAGCGACTCATAATGGCGTTTTTTATACCAGTCCACGTCAACGTTGACGGAGACCCATTTTTTCAGTTTCTCGGCCACGATCAGCCTGACCAGGTATTGCAGAGACGACAGAGCCTGCCCTCTCCTGCCTATGAGCACCCCCAGGTCGTCTCCCTCGATATTCAGCGTGATGGGATCTCCATCGTCACCCGACCCGGTTACATCCACGGTGGCCTGAATGCCCATGTTATGCAGGATATCGCACAACACCTGCCGGGCCGAATCGGCCGCATCACTGGTTGCACCCGGTTGCCTTTCATCGTCAAGCAGGACCACCTTGATCCGGGCATCCTCGGCGCCAACTCCCAATACGCC
>JAQTLG010000351.1 GCA_028715025.1 Dehalococcoidia bacterium
CCTTCCCCATCCTGGCTTTGCCTGCCCATTGAGGGTCGGCCAGCAGTGCCCGGCCCAGTGCGACGGCATCGACCATTCCATTTTTGATGGCATCGTTGGCCAGTTGAGGCCTGGTTATCTTGCCCGGGCAGATGACGGGGATCTTGAGCTGCGCCTTCACCTTTGCCACGTCCTCCAGCCACAGTCCGTCTTTCTGATACATGGGTGAATAAAGCCAGTATATTGAGTCGTAGCTGCCGCAGGCCATCAGGAGAGCATCGAATCCTGCCTGCTCCAGCTTTTGAGCAACTGCGATGCTTTCTTCCACGTCGCGGCCGAATTCTTC
This sequence comes from Dehalococcoidia bacterium, assembly GCA_028715025.1. Lineage (GTDB taxonomy): Bacteria > Chloroflexota > Dehalococcoidia > GIF9 > UBA5629 > CAIMUM01. The sequence continues at coordinate 326 of JAQTLG010000351.1, forward strand.
GAATTTCTCGCCCGGGACCGCGCTCTGCTGTATGCCTTTCATATAGTGTTTGGCAGCCAGCCGGGCGGTCACGGGGAAATCAGCCCCGCATACAGCCTTGACGCCCTTCACGATATCTGTAAATAGCTTCGCTCTCCCTTCAACCGAGCCGCCGTATTCGTCAGTGCGGCGGTTGAAAGCGGCTGTTCCGAACTGGTCACCCAGGTATCCGCCGTAGATGCCGACGAAATCCACGCCGTCGCAGCCGGTCATCATGCAGTTGAGAGCAGCCGTGACGGCGCTCTGGACGAGGCGTTCTATCTCTTCTTTGGTCAGCGCCCGGCAGGTGGTGCCCGGATCCCACCAGTTGGGGTTTTCGGAGGGGGAGATGGGCGTGCTGTCTATCAGGAAAGGCGGCATGAGCCTGCCGTTGCCCACCGTCATCTGGATAAACAGCTTCGTATTGTACAGATGGACCCGATCGACCACCTTTTTCAACTGTGCCATGAAACTTTCGGGCTGATCAAAAGGCGAGACAAAGATCGCGTTTGCTTTCTCAATGTTGGCATTAAGCGGGAAGGCGCCGGTATAAATCAGGCCGACTCCCCCTTTAGCGCGCTCCTCATAGTAATCGATGACCTCGTCGGTTATATTGCCGTTGGCGTCCAGCCATCCACCGACCATCATCGGGCTCATGACAATCCTGTTTATTAATTCGACTTTACCGATTTTGAAAGGTTTAAATAATTCGGGATACTTCAACATTTACGTCTCCTCCTGACTATCTGCTGCTTCTTCGACGGCTGCGCCGGCATGGGGATATATTTGGTCCACAAAACAACCTCCGCTAATACACGCCAGCATGGTAACATGCAATATCGATTCTGTCAATATCGCTTAATATTTTATGGAGTAGTCCAACAATTTACTAATTTTATGTTTGCCGTCATCTATTCTGGTGAGCAACCTATATACATTCACCTCATTTCAATTGCCCTGGTTGTCACCATTCTGATGGTGGTACGAACGAGACAGGGTAACTCTAAGAGCAACCGCCCTGGTCCGGTGGGGGAGGGTCAGAACCTGTTGAGGCCGAGGCTGAGGGCCTCCACTGCGGTTTCTTTAGCTGGTAGATTATCACCGGTATGGCAACAACAGCCAGCATACCAAGGATCATAAAGAGCACATAGTTGCTGGTCGAGAGGTTGCTAAACGCGATCTGGCTCGGGGGTATAAGTGCCAGAAAGAAGAGGAAGGCCATGGCAAGAAAACCCCATCCCGCGACAAGCCAGATGCCGGTTTTCCCGCCGGGTATCTTGAACGGCCGCTCAACGCCGGGCTGGCTGTACCGGAGCTTGATCGCTGCCGCATACATAAAAAAATACATAACGATATAGACGATCGTTGTCAATGCAAGGAGAATCCAGTAGGAGCTGTTCACTCCCCCGGGGAGGATTGCATAGACCCCGACCCAGAACGTGAAGAAGACTGCCTGCAGGATCATCAGGTTTACGGGCATCCCCTTTGCATTTGTCTTCTGGAGGAAGGGGGGGAGGTTTCCGTCATCCGCCGTCGAGGCAATGCCCCGAACCGGCCCGAGTATCCACGTAGAGACTTCACCAATAGATCCTATCACTATCAGAAGGGCGGTTAGAGAGACCAGCCATGGTAAACCGCCCAGGATAGCCTCGAACGCCTGCATAATGCCGGTTAAAAGATTCAGGTTGGCGGGAGGAACCAGGAGTCCGACTACCAGGGAACCTACTATACTTACGATCGCCATCACAACCCCGGCGATCAAAATTGCGAGGGGATAGTTCTTCTTCACATTGCTGATTTCACCGGCATGGGCTGCAGTCATCTCGATCCCGATGAAGAGAAAGACGAATGTCAGCAGCAGGACGATACTGCTGATATCGCCGAAGTCCGGCATAAGTTCTCCCCATGATGGGTGGAGCGTGAACTGGACGGGATTGCCGGCCAGAATATACTGCGCTCCGCCTGCAATAAGAAAAGCTGCCGGGATCAGCATCCCGATGATCAGAAACGACCAGCTTATGCTCGTATATGTCTTCAGTCCCCGGAAGTTTACAAACGTCATGCCCCACCAGATGATGATGCTGACAATGAACTGGAACAGTTTGCTATCGGCAACGGACGGCATGAACGCGTAGGCAAACGTTGCGGCAATAAACGTCAGGGCCGCCACAAAGCCGATAGTCATCTGGAACCATTGGAGCCAGACCGCCACAAATCCCCACCGCTGGCCAAAC
>JAQTLG010000352.1 GCA_028715025.1 Dehalococcoidia bacterium
CAGGCTTACGATATCGCAGGTGTTGGTCCGGCCGATATCAGCCTGGCGGAGCTTCATGATGCCACAGCCTGGGGCGAGCTGCACCAGGCAGAGGCTATGGGCTTCTGTCCCATGGGTGAGGGCGGTGCGTTTGCAGAGTCGGGGGCGACGGTGCTGGGTGGCAGCAAACCCATCAACACCAGCGGCGGATTGGAGTGCCGGGGACATCCTATAGGCGCCTCCGGCCTGGCCCAGATATATGAGCTGGTGCTGCAATTGCGCGGTGATGCAGGCCTGAGGCAGGTTGAGAATGCGCGTATCGGTCTGGCTGAAAACGGCGGCGGCAACATCGGGGTCGAGGAGGCTGCCATGTGCGTGCATATACTGGAAAGAATAGATCGACTGGTTTGAGCCGCTCCCTGTATAATGGGAGAGTTTTGTCTGCAGAAATAGAATCACCAGAGAGGTTTAATCGATGACCGATAGCGGCACAGCAGGTTCAAATAAACCGCGGGGGCTGATTCTTTATTATTCCGGTTCGGGCAATACCAGGCTGGCCTGCCGCTATATGGCCGCGAACATAGACAGCATCGACTTCGAACTGTTCAACATGGTGGGCGGCCGCATACCGGACCTGCGAGACTGCGCCATAGTGGGATTCGCCGTCTTTACCGATTTCCTGGCGCCGCCCCAGCTGGTGAAGACCTACCTGGAGAATTTTCCCCTGCAGCAGGATAAGCCGGCCTTCGTGTTCAACACCTATGGTTTCATCAACGGCAAGACGCTGAAGATACTGGCGGATTGGGTGGGCGCAAGGGGCTTCAAGGTGGTGGCGGGACACTCACTGCACACGCCGGAGAGCTACCCGCCCATGGTGGCGGGGGGACACGGCAACAAGCAGGCCCCCAACGAAAAGGAGCTAAAGGCTTTTAAGAGATTTGTCGACGATCTGGAAACGGCCTGCAAACGGATCAGCCTTAACCAGGAAGTGGGCAAAGGCAAGATACCGGTAGGATGGCTGTACAGTGTCCTGCCCACTTTCTCACGTACCAGGTCCAGAAACGACATGGGCATCAAGTATGTGGATGCCGAATTGTGCAAGGAATGCCATACCTGTGAGAAGCTCTGCCCTTATAAGGCCATAAAGCTTGATCCCAAGCCCATCTTCGATATGGATAAATGCTACGGCTGCTGGAGCTGTTTCAACCACTGCCCCAACAAGGCCATTTATACCAAAAAGTTCCGCGGGCGCGGGCACTATCCCAAACCGATCGACGCATTGAAAGAAAAACTTGCAGTATAAGTCAGTTTACTTGCCCACGAAGACGGGCAATGCCTTCAATGTCATCTTGTTTTTCTCGAAGTATATCTCGAGCATATTACCGGCGGGCGTAAGGAATACTGTCAGGATGTTATCCTCCGATGAGCTCAGGGCCAGCCAGTTGTTTGCTCTGGCGTAGATTAGAATATCCTGGGGGCTGCTCAGTTTCGGCATTTATTACCTCCTGCCAACGTTATTTTCCCGCATATGTTAACTCAGTCGACCAACGTCCATTCAAGGGGCGCAACGGCAGCCTCGCCTGCTGTCAGAGAGGTGACCCACGGCCAGCCGGCGGTGGTGATATACCAGCGGTCCTTGTCCGTCAGATAGATGTATTCCGGCCCGTGCGCCTCCAGCCTCGTGACCAGGGAAGGAGAATTGCCGAGGCCGCTATGGACGCCGAAATCGTAGGGATTGTCCGACTGGAAGACCAGTGTATCGTTATATGAAGGCCTGTCCGGCCATATTTTGAGAGGCAGCAGCAGTCCGTTCCAGAAAAAGGTGTCGTTGTTATAGGTGAGGGAGAGGTAATAGCGGCCACGGTATTGCATCACGAAAGGCGATTCGGTCGACGCAAAGGGCGAGTTACGCTCACTGCCGCAGGTGGAACGGAGGGATGTACCGATGTACTGCCAGTGGCGCAGGTCGAACGACTGATAGGCATCCACCTGTGAGAAAAACCAGTCCCGGGCAGTGGTATATAGAAGCCACTGGCCCTCGGCAACTTTAAGCACCATGCCGTCACGGAAAAATTTGTGATAGGGCGCATCCAGCACTGTCTCCCGCTGCCCCCAGTTGATGCCGTCAGTGGAAACCATGCGGTAAAGTTTGTGGGGAGACCAGAACATATAGTAAGTGGCGTTCTCCGTTATCACGTGGGGCGCCCAGGCCAGCTCGCCGAAATCGGCTACGGGCATCTCCTCGGTCATACCCGCAGCAGGTGGGAAATCACCGCTGCTCCCTACCGCGAAGTACTTCTCCTCGTTGTAGTTGCCGTCACTTTTGTGGGTAATGCCCGCCAACCTCCAGTTGCCGTTTATATCTCGATATAGTGTATGGTCGTTGATATAGTAACCGTAGACCTGCGGCTTGAAGAGCACATTCCAGGGTCCCGATATGGACGGTTTGTACACTGCCGGAGCCGTGGCATTCTCCGCCGTTACTCTTACGTCGCCCAGCAAGCGCGGTGCCCCTTCCCCGGACGGTACGGCCCAGACACGATAAACGCCACTTCCGCTGTGGGACAGGTACGATCCGAATTGTACGG
>JAQTLG010000353.1 GCA_028715025.1 Dehalococcoidia bacterium
TAAGCACGCTTATGGTGCTCATGGTTAACGAGAGAGATAAACTCCATAAATCATTCGAGACATTAAAGCAGGCGGAGGAGAAATACCGCAATATCATGGAGCAGATGTATGACTCCTATTACGAAATGGACCTGGCCGGCAAGTTTACATTCGTTAATGATTCTGTGTGCCGCAACCTCGGGTATTCGCGCGGAGAACTGATCGGAAATAATTATCGCCTTACAGTACCTGAAGACGACATCAAAACCCTATTGCTTGCTTTCAACGCAGTATTCAGAACGGGAGAACCAAACAAAGGTTTTGAGCATAGAGTACTCTGCAAAGATGGCAGCATATTATTCGCTGAATCATCGATTTCCCTGCGGAAAAATGAGCAGGGTGAGATTATCGGTTTTCGGTCTATCACTCAAGACATTACCGAGCGCAAGCGGACTGAGGAGGCACTGCGGGAGAGCGAGGCACAATACCGACTGCTATCAGAGCATATGACGGACACCATATGGCTGATGGATATGAACCTCAAGACCATATACCAAAGTCCCTCCATTCTAAAAGTCCGCGGCTTCACTGTCGAGGAAATTTTAGAGATGCCGGTGGAGAAGCATTTAACACCGGAGTCGCTTAAGATAGCGACTGATGCGTTTTTAGAAGAGCTGCCCAAAATTGAGGCCGACCCGAATTACGATTTTGTGATAACGCTGGATCTAGAATATTACCGTAAAGATGGCACGACCATGTGGTCGGAAAATAAGTTCAGCGTCATACGGGACGTGAGCGGCAAAGCGGTATCCGTCCTCGGTGAGGCCAGGGACATAACCGATCGCAGGAAAGCGGAGGCAGCGCTGCGGGAGAGCGAGGGAAAATACCGTCTGCTATCAGAGCATATGACAGACACCATATGGCTGATGGATATGAACCTCAAGACCACTTACCAGAGCCCCTCCGCGGAAAAGCTGCGCGGCTTCACACTCCAAGAGATAAGGGACATGCCTCTGGAGAAACGCTTGACACCGGAATCGCTCAAACTGGCGTTTGAAGTGTTGTCAGAGGAGATACCCAGGATCGAGGCCGACCCTGACTACAATCCCGTCCGCAAATTAGATATTGAGTATTACTGCAAGGACGGCACAACCGTGTGGACGGAAACCAAGTTCAGTGTCATACGGGACCCGAGCGGCAAGCCCGTATCCATCCTGTCCGAGGCCAGAGATATAACCGACCGCAGGAAAGCAGAGGAGGCATTACGGGAATCCCAGGAAAAGTACCGGTCACTCGTAGAGAATATCAACGATGTTTTTTACACGCTGGATAACCAGGGAAACATAACCTATGTCAGTCCGGTAGTTGAGCGATTTACCCAGTACAAGGTCAGTGATTTGATAGGGAAACCTTTTACCCCGCTTATTTACCCGGACGACCTGCCGGGCCTTTTAGACAGTCTCGACCGCCTGGTGTCCGGGGAACTGGAACCATGGGAATTCCGCATATTGGACAAAGACGGCAGGGTCATATTTGTTCGCACGTCCAGCCGGCCGCTGTATAAAGATGGAGAGATGGTGGGTATCGCAGCCCTGATGACGGATATCACCGAACGCAAGCAAATGGAGCAGAAGCTCGAGGAAATGGCGACGCATGACCATTTGACCGGTCTGCCAAACAGGGTTTTGCTGCTCGACCGTTTCAGAATTGCCGAAGCCATGGCCCACCGTAACAAAACCAGGCTTGCGATTATGTCATTGGACCTGGACAAGTTCAAAACGATCAATGATACGCTCGGACATGAAGCTGGTGATCAGGTGCTTAAGAATGTCAGCGCTCGGCTCAAGAACATCATACGTGCCAGCGATACGTTAGCCCGCATCGGTGGGGACGAGTTCGTGCTGGTTATGCAGGAGACCAAACGCAGGGAAGACGCTACTGCCATAGCACAAAAGATCGTGGATTCCTTTGCAGAGCCAATGCTAATTAACGGTCATAGCATAAATGTATCCACCAGCATAGGTATCGCTATTTACCCCGATGAAGCAGAAGACCTGGAAACCCTGATTAAAAAATCCGATGCCGCCATGTATTACTCCAAGGGTCACGGCAGGAATAGATTCAAGTTTTTCAGCGATGGCGATGTCCGGATGGGTGGAGATCACAGAAGCGGCCCACCCGTTCGGGATTAAATTCAGCGCAGCCGCTCGATCAGATTGCGCGCCCTTGCTACCAGTTCCGCCGCTTCTGCCGGCCCGATGGAGTACTTACCGTTGTACATCTCCCTGTGCCTTCTTTTCTCGGCCGCCTCGAATATCCTGAGTATACGGACGTCGTTTTCCGGCAATAACAGCCGGCAGAAAGCCAGCACTGAGGCGTGGTCGCTGGCAGCCATCGTGCGGTAGCCCTGTGACCGCATATAGGCGCAACATGCATCATAGACAGCATCGTAGGCCAAAGCAAAGCACCTGACGGGCTGCTTCTCGATATCCTGCGCAGCGCAGCCCAGGCCGTCGGCGGCCGAGGACATTAGTGTTTTTATCACCAGGGGATCGGCAGCAGCTTCCCTGATCAGCCCCTCTT
>JAQTLG010000354.1 GCA_028715025.1 Dehalococcoidia bacterium
GTTAATCTGATAGAGAAAGAATGGATCTTACCGGGCAACCGCACATGTCCCGGATGCGCCCTTTCACTGGCATACAGGCACACTCTGATGGCTCTGGAGGGACAATGTATCGTTACGGTGCCGGCCAGCTGCGCAACCGTATTGCACGGCATGTATCCCATAACCGCAGTGAACGTACCATGCGTGAACACTCCTTTTGCATCCACAGGCGCTTCAGCTACCGGACTGGTGGCCGGGCTGAGGGCGCTGGGCAAGAAAGGGATAACGGTGCTGGCATTCGCCGGAGACGGAGGCACACATGATATCGGCATACAGTCGTTAAGCGGCGCGGCTGAGCGGCAATATGATTTCATGTATATTTGCTATGACAACGAGGGCTATATGAATACCGGCAACCAGCGTTCGGGTTCCACACCACTGGGCGCCGTATCCGGGACCACGCCGATCCTGGGCAAGCAACAATATCAGAAAGACATGACGGCCATCATGGAGGCGCACGGCCTCCCCTACGTGGCAACATGTTCGGCCTCTTACCCGCTGGACCTTTATGAGAAAGTAAAAAAAGCAAAAACCATCGAAGGAACCAGGTTCATTCACATTCACACGCCCTGCCCGCCCGGATGGCTCTTCCCCTTCAGCGATACCATTAAATTCGGTGAGATGGCAGTGGAGACCGGCCTGGTCGTGCTTTACGAGATCGAGGACAACATCTTCAGGCTGACCTCAGCCAGTGAATCTCTGGCCCGCAAAGGAGGCAACCTGCAGCCGGTGCGAGAGTACTTCAAATCCCAGGGCAGGTTCAAGACCATAACCGAGGAACAGATCGATGAGCTCCAGCAGTGGGTCAATGCCCGCTGGAAGCAGTGCCTTAACAGGGCCACCAACCTTTAATCTCAACCGGCTCTGATTATTCAGCATAATCGCCCGACTACCGATTAATTTAAATCACTGCTTGACAATCACCACGCCATCTTGATAGACTGCATACAAATATCCTGTACACAAATTATTTGGTGCAGAACTATTTCGTGAGGTGATAGATGGTTGATCAGGTCTACGGTAAACTGGCGGGCGCCCTCAATGCCCGTTCGACTGCCTTCCCAGCCGTTAAATGTAATGAGTTTTACGATCTTGTGGAATTTTTATTCACCCCGGAAGAGGCGTCTATCTTCGTAGCCATACCGCTGGAGCTGAGCCGTGTTGAAGAGATCGCAGTAAACATCCCTGCCACAGACCTGAAAAAGCTGGCAGCGCAGCTTGAGGTCATGGCTGACAAGGGACTGATACATATCCGGGAGAGGGACGGTGTAAAGCTGTACGAGGCCCTGCCCTTTGTGCCGGGTATCACCGAGTTTCAACTCATGCGGGGAATAGTCGACGAGAGACACAAAAAGTTCGCTGCGTTGTTGAGGGATTACTCCAAAGCCATGATAAGAACCATGCTGTCGGCTGACGCTGCTCCTATGGAATACGCGGCGCCCGGCCGCAAGGTGGCTGTGGATCAGGAGGTCGACAGTAAAAGCACGATCGTTCCCCTTCATGAACTGAAGGAACTGCTGCTGAAAACGGAATATATATCCGTGGGAACATGTATCTGCAGGCACCAGGGCGCCCTTCTGGGTAGACCGTCATCCAAGCCGGTCAACAACTGCATGGTGCTGGGAGAATCCGCGAAATTTGCCGCTGAAAGGGGATTCACAATGCGGCTGACTCAAAAGGAGGCCATACAGCGCATAGAGGAGGCGGAGGAAGCGGGTCTCATCCATACATTCGCCAACAGCCCTGACAGGTTCACCAACCTGCTGTGCAACTGCTATAAGGACCTCTGCCTGATTACGCGCATGACCAGCAAATCTCCCGCGCCCAGCGCAGCGGTGAATGCACGGTACCTGGTCACGATAAAAGAAGACAGCTGCACCGGTTGCGAGGCCTGTATACCAAGGTGCCAGATGGATGCGCTTAAAATGGCAGACGGTAAGTTGATCCGTGATGAAATACGCTGTATAGGCTGCGGGATTTGTATGTGGGTTTGCCCCACTGATGCGCTTGAACTAAAGCCCAGGCCGGCCAGCAGGATTCCCCTGCGCGGTTGATTATCTCATATCACAATAATTACGGAGGATACAATGGTTGACGCTATCTACGATAAACTGGCTGCCGCGCTGAATGCCCGGGGAACGACCGTACCTGCCATTATCTGCCAGGAATACTACGACCTGGTACAGTTTCTGTTTACACCCGAAGAAGCCGCAATTGCCTGCGCCATGCCCATAGAATATGCGGTCGTGGAAGAGATAGCGAAGAATCTCGGGACCAAGGATATAGGAAAAGTATCGTCGCAGCTCGAGAGCATGGGCGACAAAGGCCTGATCCATATTAAAGAGAGCGGCGGCAAGAAATTATATGAGGGATTGCCTTTCGTTCCGGGACTGATTGAGTTCCAATTGATGAAAGGTATCGTCGACGAGCGCAGCAAGAAATGGGCAGAACTATTAAGCGTTTATTCCAAGGCAGTCAAACGGGAATTCATGTCCGGCAAGCCTGTAAAAATCGAAAAATCAG
>JAQTLG010000355.1 GCA_028715025.1 Dehalococcoidia bacterium
GATATGGAGGCGGAGATAAGGCCGCTGGCAGAAGGGCTCGGTCTGAAGGCCGGGCCTTTTTTCGGTGTCCTGCGCGTGGCCGTTACCGGCCGGACCGCCTCGCCGCCTCTCTTTGAAACGATGGAAGTGCTGGGCAGGGACCGCTGCATGGCGCGCCTCAGGGCGGCGCTAAACAAGCTTTAGTCTTATGCATATCCGGCGAGATTGTTGGAGCTCCAGGTTTGGAGCTAGGTCTGGTAGCTCTTGGGCAGTCCCAGCACCCTTTCACCGATGTAAGCCAGCGTCATCTGCTGGGTGACAGGTGCAAGCCTTATCAGGTTGATTTCGCGCCACCATCTCTCGACGTCGTATTCAACGGCGTAGCCGTAGCCGCCGAAGACCTGCATGGCCCAGTAAACCGCCTTGATGCCATGCTCAACCACGATGGCCTTGGCCATATTGGCTGCCGCTCCTACCTCCGCGGATGGCTTACCCGCGTCATAGGCAACAGATGCGCGCAGGTTCAGCAGGCGCGCCGCCTCCAGGCAGGAGTACGATTCGGCCAGGGGGAACTGCAGCGCCTGGTAGCTGCCGATGGGCACGTTGTTGAAAACCTTGCGTTCACGCGCGTATTCCACGGCTTTGCGTATGGCCAGGTTGGCTATACCCACACCGAGCGCGGAGAAGCTCATACGCTCGGGATTCAGCGTATCCAGGACATTGTGCCATCCGCCGTCCAGCGGCGGCATCAGCGCGCTCTCCGGAAGCTTGAGGTCGTTGAACGTAACGGTGCAGGAATGGGAGTAGTTGACGGCGTGCTTTGCGATGGGTTCTATCTCTACGGCCTTGTTGGGCAGGTCGGCTAAAAACAGGCTGAGGCCCGAGGTCTTGCCGCCGGTTTTTCCGGCGGGTGAGGTGCGGGCGATGATCAGCATTCCCTGGGCGCGGTCGGCGCCGCTGATGAATGTCTTATTGCCGTTGATGATCCAGTTTTTTCCCTCTTTCCTGGCTGTGGTGCTGATATTCAGTGTATTGGTGCCTGCGTTGGGCTCTGTGAGTGCCATGCAGAATTCGATATCGCCTTTGGCCAGTCCCGGCAGGTATTTCTTTTTCTGCTCTGCCGTGCCGTGTTTCAAAATGCTCAGGCCGCCGAAGACCTCTGACAGAATCAGGTACCAGGCGCCCGCCATACCGCATCCATAACCGGCCAGGTTCTCCATGGCTATGAAAAGCTCGGTTGCGCCATTGCCCGAGCCGCCGTATTCCTCCGGTATCACTATGCCGAGAAAACCAGCGTCGCATATAGCCTTCCAGAATTCGCTGCCGAATTCGTGCTTCTCTTCCTTTTTGCGCCAGTATTCCGGGCCGAATTCAGAGGCGATCTCCCTGGCGGCGTTGGCGATCATTCGCTGGTTTTCTGTTAAATCGAAGTCCATAATAATTCAATCTCCTGCCGATTATTTGCCGATTAACATGCCTGTAGGATCGATATCCTTGCGCAGTATTTCAAGGTCGCGGTCCGTCGGTTCGGGGCTGACCTTGTATTTGTCCGGTATGATCAGATCGAAGCTCGAATTATCGCGGACCTCCTCCACAGTGACGCCGGGATGGAGCGATATCAGCTTCATGCGGGCGGTCTTTTCATCGAAACCGAAGACTGCCAGTTGCGTAATCACCCTGAAGGGCCCTGTCCTGGCGGGCAGGCCGGCCTTTTCCCTTGCACCGGGCCCGCTCAGGAAACCGGGCGTGGTGAGGAAATCGACCTTGTTGACGAACGTGCGCTTGGATTGCCCTCCCACAATGATGATGGTCTTGTGGGCAAAGGAAGCGATATCGTTGGCGCCGCCGCTGCCTGGCAACCGAGTCTTGGGGTGGTCATGATCGCCTATGCATGTAGTATTGATATTTCCGTACATGTCGACCTGGGCGGCTCCCAGAAAGCCGTAATCGATGAAGCCAGCCTGGCAGGACGACATCACGTCGTGCATGCTGGTGGCGATAATGCCCTTGTAGCAGGTCAGGGCCTGTCCTACCGAAATAGGCAGCTCGGGCAGTATGGGTCCGACGCCCCCGGCTTCAAATATGATAAGCAGGTTGGGGGCGTGCGTCTTTTGCGCCAGCATGCCGGCTATCATGGGAAGGCCTGTGCCGACAAAGACGGACTTGCCGTCTTCCAGGATGCTTGAGCCCGTGAATGCCAGGAATTCGCGCATGTTATATCTGCCGTTTTGATTATTGGCCATATGTCATTCATTCTCCCTTATAATCTGGTCCGTCATGAGCAGCTTTTATTTGCGCCAGGGCGTTACCAGGGGCACCCTCATGTCTTCGCGCTTCTTAAGGAATTGAATCTTTTTCAGCCCGCCGCAGGTCTCCAGGTATTCATCGAAATCTTTTACACCGAAGATGTACTTGTCCGAATACTGCTTGACTCCCTCGTCGGTCTTTGACAGCGCGAGCCATTCGGCGATGTGTTCCTCGTCGAAAAAGTACTTGCCGTGCATCTCGCAGGGGTGTGATCCGTACGGTTGCTCTACGACGGCGTCCACCACGTAAAATGGTATAACTGTAT
>JAQTLG010000356.1 GCA_028715025.1 Dehalococcoidia bacterium
CGTTTCCGCAACTATTTATCGCCTCTATCAGTCCGCCCTCAAGAAAAACCGCGCCCTGGATTACGACGATATGCTGGTCTTTACCAGCCGCCTGCTACAGGACACCCCTGACGTTTTACAGCGCTATCAGCAGAAGTTTAGATATATCCTGGTTGACGAGTTCCAGGATACAAGCAGCCTTCAGTACCGTATAATACGCATGCTGGGGTCCGGGCATGGGAACGTATGCGTCGTGGGAGATCCGGATCAGACGATATATTCCTGGAGACAGGCCGAGGTTCGCAACTCGGACATATTCCGCAGGGATTTCCCCGGCGCCAGAATCATCGACCTCGAGGAGAACTATCGCTCGACGCTGACCATCGTACAGGCGGCCAATGCTCTGATCGCACGCAACAGCATGCGCAGAAGCAGGCGGTTATCTACATCACGCGAGGCCGGCAGCCCCATATCCGTGATACGGCTCAAGGACGGCAATGACGAAGCCCATTTCATCGCCACACATATTAAAACCCTGGCGGCCAAATCCGGCCTGAAATTAAGCGATTTCGCCGTGCTCTATCGCGTCAACGCGCAGTCACGGGGGCTGGAGGATGCCTTCAATCTCGAGAAGATACCGTACAGGCTGGCCACCGGCACGCCCTTCTATAAACGCCGGGAGGTAATGGATCTGGCAGCCTGGCTGAGGGTGATACGCAATCCCGCCGATGACGCTGCGTTCCTGCGCGTGATAAAGCTGGCTGGCAAAGGCATCGGCCCACAGACGCTGGGCCGGATGCAGGGGCTGGCCATCAGAACAAAGGTTCATCTTCACCAGGCACTGGAGCAGGCCGCAGCCGGTGGGCTGCCTTCGCTCGGCCAGCCCGCTCGCAATTCAGCCGGCCATTTCAACGCGATCCTACAGGAGTTACACACGCAAAGCAGGCACATCAGTTTAACGTCACTGCTCAACCTGATTGTGGAGAGGACAGGCTACATGGAGCACCTGAAAGGTGAGGACAATTCAGATGAACGACTGGAAAACGTGCTGGAGCTCATTTCCCTGGCTGCGGCCTATGAACATCTCAATCCCCCGACCGCCGTCAGCTCACTGCTCGGCAGGATCAGCCAGGCTTCCCAGGCCGCTGAGGCGCAGCATCCGCAGGACGCGGTCGTTTTCAATACGCTGCACGGGTCCAAGGGCTCAGAGTTCCGGGTGGTCTTTATCACCGGCGTTGAGGAGGGATTGCTGCCGCACAGCAGGTCATCTGACGAGCAATCAAGGCTGGAGGAGGAGCGCAGGTTGTGCTATGTGGGCATATCCAGGGCCATGGACGATGTTTATCTGACATACGCTGAGACACGGCTGGCCCACGGCGAACTGAGTTATCGAACACCGTCCCGCTTCTTGCGGGAACTGCCCGGCTCACTGGTGGTCAGCCGGAATTTGGCCGGCCCCGTGCCGGTGAATCCGCTCTCCTCACAGCACCCCGCCCCGATTGAAACGTCCCTGCAGAATCCGGCCGTGTCGTTCAGGCCGGGAGATATCGTCCGGCATCGCAGCTTCGGCAAAGGCAGGGTGACGCGTGTGGTCAAGCAGGCCGGAGATTTTCATGTTATAGTAGTTTTCGATAACTACGGAGTGAAAACATTCCTCGGCAGCCTGGCTGCCCTTGAGAAAATAACTTGAGCTCGCACCCATCTTCTCAGGAACTGAGGTTCCCCGCAGATTTCCTGTGGGGCGTAGGCACATCCGCCTACCAGATGGAGGGCGGCAGCGTTAACACTCAATGGTACGAGTTCGAGAAGGCCGACGGGATCAGGACCGGGGACGCCAGCGGAAAGTCGTGCAACTGGTGGCATAACGCGGAGAAGGATTTCGACATCGCGCAGTCCATGGGGCTGAATTCACTGCGGCTGTCGGTAAGCTGGGCCAGAATCGAGCCCGAGCAGGGCTTATTCAATCCACGCGCGATCGAACGTTACCGCCAGATGCTGACCGCGCTGGTCGAAAGGGGAATTCGTCCCATAGTCTGCCTTCATCACTTCGCCCACCCTGTGTGGTTCGAGAAGAAAGGGGCCTTTCTTTCCAGGGATTGTGTGACGGATTTCTCACGATTTGTTAAATTCACGGTATATGAGCTCAGCGACTACTGCAGCGACTGGCTGACCTTCAATGAGCCGAATATTTACGGTATCGAGGGATATGTCGACGGGAACCACCCCCCGGCATTGCATGACCACCTGATCCAGTATTTCAAAGTACTGGGCAACATGGGGCTTTGCCACGGCTCGGCCTATCACATTATCCACAACTTGCAGCCGCGGGCCAGCGTTAGCTTTGCCAACCATTTCCTGATATTCACCGCAGCCAAGACACAGGTTTTTGACAGATTTGCTGCGCGAGCGGCCAGGGACTCTTTCAATAACATCTTCATCAACATGGTAACGGGTACGCGCGCACCGCTGTTCAGCGGTATCGATAAACGGCTTGACGAGATAAAAGACACGTGGGATTACGTTGGCGTGAATATCTACGGCGGCGTGGACGTCGC
>JAQTLG010000357.1 GCA_028715025.1 Dehalococcoidia bacterium
CCGAGCCGGTGAAGGCGGAAGCGTCTGAAAAGGTGGAAAAGACAAAGAAAGCGCCGGCTAAAAAGAAAGCCAGCCCGGCATCCGGATCTACTACGGCAGCCAAGGCGCCAGCGCCTAAAAAGCCTGCCAGCCGGAAAAAGAAGCCAGAGTCCACCGAAGGGGGTTGATGGGGCAAGCTTATCTGCTAACGGGCATGCCCGGCACAGGTAAAACCAGCATCATCAAAGAGGCGCTTACACAGTCGAAGTGCAATGCTGGGGGCTTCTTCACGCAGGAAATCCGAAACGTCGGCATACGGGAAGGTTTCCGCATAGTCACCCTGGACAATAAAGAGGGCGTGCTGGCGCATATAACCATCGACAGCCCTTTCCGCGTGGGCAAATACGGCGTGGATATCGATGTGCTCAATACCACCGGTATTGACGCCATCTACAACGCCATCGAGCACAACGACATCGTGGTGATCGATGAGATCGGCAAAATGGAGCTTTTCTCACCGCGGTTCATTCAGGCCGTACAGGATGCATTGAGCAGCCCCAAAAAAGTGCTGGGGACGATAACCCTCAAACCGCACCCGCTTGCGGATACCATCAGGCAGATCAGGGACATCAGGGTAACCGAGCTGACACGCAATAACCAGAGATACGTGCTGGCCGAGATGTTGGCCTGGCTGGCATACCGGTGAATGAACATAGACCTGGTCCCCATCGGTGATATCGCTCCCGGCATCCTCCAGAAGTTGAAAGACGGGCTGGAAGCCGTGTTCGGATGTCCCGTACGGATCGATAAGCCTATCGAAATGCCGGATGACGCATTCGACCGCGCCAGGGACCAGTATCTGTCCGATATCCTGCTCGACAGGTTGCGGCAGCACAGGAAAAAATCGGAACACCTGTTGGGAGTGACCGAGTCCGATATCTTCACCCATGGCCTCAACTTCGTATTCGGCCAGGCTGACAGCGTCAACCGCGTGTCGCTGATCTCACTTAATCAGCTGAGGGACGAGCAAACGCTTGCGAGCGGAGAGAAGCTGCTATACGAAAGGTCGCTCAAAGAGGCCGTCCACGAGCTCGGGCACACACTGGGGCTGGGTCATTGTGAGGACGTTAAGTGTGTCATGCATTTCTTCAACAGCCTGATCGACACGGACGTGAAAGGCCGCTATTTCTGCAGCCGCTGCCGTCCGAAACTGATAGAATAAACGACGAATATTTGCGTGTACCCTGCCTTCGCAGGTTTTATGCAACGACACACGAGGAGGCTTGCTTGAAGAAACTGGACGACTACAGCGGCGATTTCAATCCCGATCTCAAGCCGAGCGATTTTTCCTACGAAGCGCTGGAGAAGCTGATCAGGATATACGCGCAGCTTTACAAGGCGCTGGACGGTTTCTGGTACCTGGCATTGATGGAGAAAAGGGGGAACGACGAGGCGCTGTCCTGCGACATACTGGTATGGGAGAAACTCTGCCTCTATGAGATGAAGAAAATCAGCCAGGGCTTCAATATCAAAGGGAATGACGTGAAGTCAGCCATGAAAGCCTTTCAGCTCAGCCCCTGGGCCTGGAACATCAAGTCCGAATTCGAGCTTATCAACGACAACCACGTTATCTGGAAGGTACTGCACTGCCCCACCGTCAACGCGCTGGAGCGCGAAGGCCGCGGCAGGGAGAACGACATCTGTAACAACGTGGAGGTCAGGCTGAATAAGTTATACGCGTCCTATTTCAATCCGGACATCCAGGTCAACTGCCTGAAAACCCCGCCGCGGGAGAGCGAGGACGACTACTACTGCCGCTGGGAATTCAAACTGTAGAAGCGGTCTATTGACAAATAAAAATAATGCTCCTAATATAATAATGTCCATCGACCCGCATGGGCGGTGAGTCAAAGTCAGGGTAATTGAATAAAAAGTCCGCTTGGATCAGCGATGACCGAGACGGTATATACAGAGAGTCTGTAATGACCTTCCCGGCAGCTGCCTGGAAGGTTTTTTTATTGCCCTGAAGGCATGTGAAGATGAAAACGACGATCGGCTTTATCGGCGCCGGGATGACCGGAACAGCGCTCGCGGTCCGCCTGTGGCAGCGGGGTTACCCGATCGTAGCCGTCAGCAGCAGGAGCCTAGAATCAGCCCGCCGGCTATCTTCATTTGTCAGCGGCTGCACGGTATGCGGCGGAGCGCAGCAGGTCGCCGACCTGGCGCAGGTGGTCTTTATCACCACGCCGGACGATGTCATCCCCGATATCGCCGCCGGCATCACGTGGCGTCCGGGTCAGATCGCGGTCCACTGCAGCGGCGTACATTCCACAGATATCCTGGAGCCGGCCGTTAAAAGCGGCGCGCACGGCTGCTGCCTGCATCCCCTGCAGACCTTCGCCGGCATCGAAGAGGCCATCAACAATATATCCGGCTCCACCTTCGCCCTTGAAGGGGATGAAGCCGGCCTGACAGCTGCGCGCGAGATGGCGCAGGCATTGGAGGGGAATATTATCCTGCTCAAGGCGGGAGACAAGGTCAAATACCATATCGCC
>JAQTLG010000358.1 GCA_028715025.1 Dehalococcoidia bacterium
ACACAATTTAACCCGTGATTAATTATGCAGTCGCAGACATATATAATCGCAGCCTTTTATAGCTATGGCTAAATATATTTTTGTCACAGGCGGCGTGGTTTCCTCGGTGGGCAAGGGCATCGCCACCGCATCCATCGGCCGCATCCTTAAAAGCCGCGATGTCTCCGTCTCGGTGCAGAAGCTCGATCCGTACCTGAACGTGGACCCCGGCACCATGTCGCCCTATCAGCACGGCGAGGTCTTCGTGACCACCGACGGCGCCGAGACCGACCTGGACCTGGGCCACTACGAGCGCTTCATCGACACCAACCTCACGGCCGCCTCCAACGTGACCTCCGGCCAGATCTACTCCTCGGTCATCGCCGGGGAGAGGCGTGGCGACTACCTGGGCGGCACCATCCAGGTCATCCCGCACGTGACAAATGAGATCAAGCGCCGCATCCGCGAGGTTGCGCAGATATCCAAGGCACAGGTGGTCATCGTGGAGGTGGGCGGCACGGTGGGCGATATCGAGAGCCAGCCGTTTTTAGAGGCCATCCGGCAGATGCGCAACGAGGTGGGCCGCGACAACGCCCTCTATATTCATGTCACCTACCTGCCCTACATCGCCACCACCAAGGAGCTCAAGACCAAGCCAACGCAGCACAGCGTGAACGAGCTGCGCCGCATCGGCATACAGCCGGACGTGATACTCTGCCGCTCGGACTACCCCATCTCGCAGGGCCTGCGGGATAAGATCTCGCTCTTCTGCGACGTGGAAAAGGAGGCCGTCATACCCATGGTCACGGCTGAGACCATCTACGAGGTCCCGCTCATACTGGAAGAGTTCGGCATGAGCAACTTCATCATCAGCCGGCTGAGGCTCAACGCCACCAGGGCCGACCTGGCGGAGTGGCGGCAGATGGTGGCGCGCATGAAGGAGCCGCGCGAGAGCATCAACATAGCCCTGGTGGGCAAATACGTCGAGCTGGAGGACGCCTATTACTCGGTGCGCGAATCTCTCTGCCACGCCGCGCTCTACCACAACCGCACGGTCAACATCATCTGGGTGCAGTCGGAGGACCTCGAGAAGGGACTCCACCAGGACGTGCTGGGCTCGGTGCACGGCATCATCGTCCCGGGCGGCTTCGGAAACCGCGGCATCGAGGGCATGATCACCAGCGCCTCCTACGCGAGGCTCAATAATATCCCTTACCTGGGCCTGTGCCTGGGCATGCAGGTCATGGTTATCGAGTTCGGCCGTTTCGCCCTGGGCAACAAGCGCGCCAACTCCACCGAGTTCGATAGCGGCACGCCCTACCCCGTGATCGACCTGCTGCCTGAACAGCGCAAGGTCAACGACATGGGAGGCACCATGCGGCTGGGGTCCTATCCCTGCTCGCTGGTGGAGGGCACGCGGGCCTCTACCGCTTACACCGAGCAACTCGTTTACGAGCGACACCGCCACCGCTACGAGTTTAATAACGATTACCGGGACCTCTTCGAGAAGAAAGGACTGGTGTTCAGCGGGCTGTCGCCGGACAAAAGGCTGGTGGAGATAACGGAGGTCAGGGACCACCCCTGGATGGTGGCCTGCCAGTTCCACCCGGAGTTCCGCTCGCGCCCCAACCGTCCCCACCCGCTTTTTATGAGTTTCATCGGCGCCGCCAGGGAAACCCTTGTCGAGGGCGACCAGGTCACGCTGCCTATAAAATAATGCAGGTGAGCGCCTCCATAATAATGAAATCAATACAGGGAGAAGTACATGCGCCTCTTTCTTGATACGGCCAACCTGGAACATATCAGGCACGGCGCCAGGCTGGGCGCCATAAGCGGCGTTACCACCAACCCCAGCCTGGTCTCGAAGGAAGGTAAGGTCAACTACAAAAAGCTGGTGCAGGAGATATGCTCGATCATACCCGGCCCGGTCTCGACCGAGGTCATCAGCCAGGACGTGGCGGGCATGGTGGCCGAGGCGCGCGTAATTGCCACCTGGGCCAAAAACGTGGTGGTCAAGATACCCGCCGGCCTGGAGGGCACGGAGGCCACCGCCGCGCTGGCCGGCGAGGGCATCAAGGTAAACTACACGCTGTGCTTCTCGGTTAACCAGGCCCTGCTGGCAGCCCGGGCGGGGGCGGCCTACGTCAGCCCGTTCGTGGGCAGGCTGGACGATATCGGCGAGGACGGCATCTCGCTGATCCGCGATATTATCCAGATCTATGGCCGGTACCCCGAGATAAAAACCGAGGTCATCGCGGCCAGCATCCGCCACCCGCAGCACTGCCTGGCGGCGGCCAGGGCCGGGTCGCACATCGCTACCGTGCCCTACGCCGTGCTGATGCAGATGGCCAGGCACCCGCTGACCGATACCGGCATCAGCCGCTTCGCAGAGGACTGGAAGAAGGTCATGGGAGATACGAAGAATATATAATTGAGATTGAGATTGAGAGGGGGAGATTAAATCCGAAATTCTAAACAATATCAAAATCCAGATGATCCAATAGTAGTTTTGATATTTGAATTTGTTCAGGATTTAGGATTTAGATATTAGAA
>JAQTLG010000359.1 GCA_028715025.1 Dehalococcoidia bacterium
TCTTCACCTTTTTTATGCGGTCCTGCACAGACCTTATCTCATCGATGAAGCTGCTGCTGATGACCAGTATCTCGGCGTCCGAGTAGTTAATGAGGTATTCCAGGATATTCCCTTTATGGAATGGATTGAACGGCGATTCCACCGCGCCCAGTAGAGCCAGGCCGAACCATGTAAAAATGAACTCAGGGCAGTTCTCCATCAGTACCGCGACGTGGCTGCCCTTCCTCACGCCCAGGCCGGCAAAGCCTTGCGCAGCCCGCCGCGATTGGTCAAGCACCTGACCGTAGGTATACTCCTTACCTTCAAACCAGAAGTAAGTGGAACCGGGATATTTCCGGGCAGCATCTTCCAGTATTCTACCCAGGACGTATTTCTCACCCGTTACAAATTTCATATCACCGGCCTCCTTAATCTGTTAAGATCGCTTTTACCTGTCACGTCCCGAGCGGGAAACCTGTGCCATGATCAAATCCATCTGTTCAGCTATATACTGTTCCAGCGTGTAGTGCTCTTTTAGCAGCCACCTGCGGAAGGCCCACATATCGCATAGGACAACGATGTTATTGGCAGCCAGGGCTGGATTTTTAACTTTGAACTTGCCGGACCTGACACCCCGTTCAAGTATTTTCTGGAATATCCGTATCGTGCACTCTTCCTGCATCTTCAACGCCCCGAACTGAGCGGGGGTCAGGTTCTTTGCTTCCTGATACCAGAAGACGGTTAAATCCTGGTACTCCTCCACCCACTTCAAATATTCCCTGACGGCGTATTTCAGGGCGCGCTGCGGCTCCATTCTCTCGAGCACAGTCTGATATTTTTTACTGAAGAAATCGATGGCATTCATGGTATATTCATGGAAGAGGCCGAGTATACCGTTCTTTGAGCCAACATAGTGATACAGTGTGGCCACGTTCATGCCGAGCTCGCCGGCTATATCGCGCACCGACGTGTTCAGGTAACCCTTTCTGATGAAAAGAGCTGCGGCGCCCCGTAATATCTGCCTCCGTCGCTCTATTGCCAGACTTTTACGACCCAATGCCTTTCATGCCCCCCATTATCTATCGATTGAATCAGCGTAATACATAAATCAAGCGCTTGTTTTATATATTACGCTCCAATGGTTGATCTGTCAACCCTAAATTATTTGGTCGTGGCCGCATATTGACTTTACCTATCCCCGATGCTATATTGCGGTACGGTCTATTTCTTCCCCTGAGTGAGGCAGTTGTAAGGAGGCAGGAATGGTAAAGATCAATACCGTGCTCGGCACGTTGCCTGTTGACCAGATGGGACCCACTCTCATGCACGAGCATATGGTGCTGGCTTATCCGGGATGGGAACAGGATGCCATAGCGCCGCCAGTCGACCTCAAGGAACTGGCATCAGCCTGCGCCGAAGCGGTGGGAGAGGCAAAAAAGTTCGGTGTTAATACCGTTGTGGACGCCACGCCCTGCGACCTGTGGAGAAACGTAGAGCTGGACAAGATCGTCGCTGAGAAGACCGGTTTAAATATTGTATGCGCCACAGGTATGTACTTCGAGGCCGAGGGCATGCCGGTCTACCTGAAATTCCGCAGCCAGGTGATGGACATCACCACTGAGCTGTACGAATCCTTCATGCAGGAACTGACGGTCGGCATCGGGAAAACCGGTGTACGGGCCGGTGTAATCAAGGTAGGCACCAGCCACGGCTGCATCACTCCATATGAGGAAAAAGTGCTTAAGGCGGCCGCCAGAGCCCAAAAAGAGACCGGTGTGCCTATATTAACGCATACTCAGCAGGGTACCATGGGCTCCGAGCAGGCGGCGCTGTTGACCGGCGAAGGCGTGAACCCGAAAAAAATAGTCGTCGGCCACATGTGCGGCAATGCCAGCCTCGAGTATCAGATGTCAGTGATAGATAAGGGTGTCTACATCGGATTCGACCGGTGGGGCATCGGTTTCATCTATCCCGACAACCTGCGTAAGGCCACTGTGCTCGGGCTGCTGGGACTGGGATACGCCGACCGTATCGTGCTTTCACAGGATTGTGTAACGCGCATCATGGGACGTCAAACTGTTATGCCGGATTTTATACAGGCGCTGATTGCCGACTGGTCTTATACTCACCTTTTCAAGAATATCATCCCGCAGCTCAAACAGGCAGGAGTTACCGATGCACAAATAGGGCAGATGCTGGTGGAGAATCCCAGGAGCATTTTCGGCGGTTGAAAACTTATAACATATGGATTTTAGTAACCCGCCTCCACTTTCGCCGTAGGAGCGTAGCTTCGGCTGCGCCTGGAAAATAAAAACAGGAGGTATACATGTCTGATCCGTATTCCGCCAAACCCTGGCTCAAACACTACGATGCACATGTCCCGGCGAACCTTAACTATCCATGGATATCCTTCATCGACATGGCCCGCAGGAGTTTCCGCGAAGTGCCTGACCGGGCGGCCATGATCTACATCGACACAGTCATCAGTTTCAAAGAGCTGGACGTCATGTCCAACAAATTCGCCGGTTTCCTGCTTGACAGGGGCGTTA
>JAQTLG010000360.1 GCA_028715025.1 Dehalococcoidia bacterium
ATCGACAAGGTCAGAGGATTTGAGACGGCGCGCCGGGTTGGCCTGACACCCGTTAACAGTAACGTGGCCCGACTTGATCAGCTTCTGTATATGCGAACGCGTCAGATCGGGCAGGGCTTCGGCAAGGAACCTGTCCAGCCGGACATCGTCAATACCGGCCTCAAACGTCCTTTTTTGCGTTTCCCTGCTTTGGCTCATTTTTCTTCCCCAGATTGACCAGGGCAATAATAGTCAGCAGGATGGCCCCGACCGTTATGGCTGAGTCAGCGACATTAAATGCAGGCCAGAAGACATTGTCCCAGAGCCTGACATAGATAAAATCCGTTACACGACCGAACCTCAGCCTGTCAATGAGATTGCCCAGCGCCCCGGCAAAGATGAGGCTCAGCGCCAGGCCCCCCGTGAAACCGAGCTCACCGAGGTATCTGAAGAATAGCAGCACCACCACCAGACCGGCTATAGCGACGATGCTGAGCAGAAAAGCCTGATTGGTGAACAGGCCGAAAGCCGACCCGGTATTCTGCACATTTACGATGGTTAACCACCAGATCTCGGGGAGGGACCCTCCCGGCGGCAGGCTGGCACGGATCCATTCCTTGCTGAGGATATCAAGTATCAGTATTGCAGCAATTATAGCGATGAAGATAAGGGCGTACCACCATTTGACACGTTTTTGCGAAACAGTATTCTGCTGCAATTATTCTCCAGTTATAGAAATTATGATTCAGTGACGGCGCAGGGACTGAATCTGTACAAACAACTATTCTATATTACAAAAATTTATATGACAAGCTGGTCGAGCATCGAGCGTACCTGCCTGATGGTATCCACCGCCTGTGCGCGCCAGTGATTATTGGCAAAAATGAAGGTGTTTTCAGCTTTAGTGCTGATTATCTGAATCTTGGGGAGCCACTGTTCCAGCTCGCCGGGGCTATACGTATAATCATAGCGTTCCCAGGCCTGCTCGTGATGCCACCACTTGGCGGCGTTCCTGCCATGGAAGCGGATATATCCTGTCCTGCCGGTCACCTCGGCCACCGGCGGCATCAGCCGGGGCAACTCCGGCTCATCCACACAGCAGAATCCTATATCGCGGGCCTTCAGCCAGCTGTGAGTCTCGTTATTAAGCCAGGCAGAATTACGGAATTCTATGACCAGCGGATACCCCTGCAGCCAGTCGCTCAGCCTCTGCAGATAATCCCGGTTGCCGGAATTGTAACCAAAGCTGTTGGGAAACTGCGCCAGCACACATCCCAGCTTGCCGGCAGTCACCAGCGGCTGGAGCATGCGTATAAAAGCGCGGCTGGCTTCTTCCCCGCTTTGACGCACATGGGTCATTTCCTGGTTTGCCTTAACAGAGAAAAGAAATCCCTCACCGGTTTTGGCGGCCAGGGATTCCATGGTAGCAAGGCCCGGCAGGGCATAATATGTGGAGTTCAGTTCCAGCGAATTAAACTCCCGGGCGTAATAGCTCAACCAGCTCTTTGAGGGCAGACCCTCAGGATAATAAATACCCACCCAGTCTTTATAGCTGAAGCCACAGGTGCCGCAGTAAAACACTACTCACCGTCCACTTCTGGATGCATGTGTAAACCGGGCTGTCGATATACTTCTCCAACAATCTATATTAAGGATATCAGCGGTCGACCAGTGCCAGTATGCCCCAAACGATGAGAAAGATGCCGATGATCCAGCGTGCCATATCGAACCAGACTATGCATAAAACACCGGCAATAATCGCGATAATAGCCTTGGCTACAGTGCTCATCGTGAAATGCTTGCTTGCCATCAGGTATAAACCTCCTACACAAATAATATTGCACATATTATAAGCTTTTACCTTGGAGTGTCAATTCAACACAAAGCTGAGCAGAGTCCCCCGACATGCATAAAAAAAGGCGGTGGATACGTATCCACCGCCTTCATAATCAAGTGCTTATACTTCGCGGAATTCACCTTCCACTGTGCCCTCATCCCCGGGAGGAGGAGGAGGCGAGCCGGCATCCTGCGGGCCTTCCTGGCCGCCTGGGCCTCCGTCGGGAGTCGGCGACGTCTTCTGGTATACGGCCGCTCCGATCTTTTGCATGGAATCGTTGAGCGCCTGAAGGGAGCTTTTTATGTAGCTGATATCCGAGCCCTGCAGGGCAGACCTGGCAGCCGCGATCTTGCCCTCGACCTCGCTCTTGAGATCGGCGGGTATTTTGTCGCCGTATTCGCGTATGGTCTTCTCGGCGGAGTACATGGTGGCTTCAGCCACGTTCTTGGTCTCAACCTCTTCCTTTTTACGCGTATCGTCGGCAGCATGAGCTTCGGCCTCGCGGCGCATCTTTTCTACTTCATCCTTGCTCAAACCGCTGGATGCTGTAATGGTAATCTTCTGTTCCTTGCCGGTACCCTTGTCCTGCGCGCGGACATTGAGGATGCCGTTGGCATCGAGATCAAAGGTGACCTCTACCTGAGGCACGCCACGGGGTGCAGGCAGGATACCGTCCAGGATGAACCTGCCGAGGGTCTTGTTG
>JAQTLG010000361.1 GCA_028715025.1 Dehalococcoidia bacterium
CAGGAAGCTCAGTACCGCACCGGCAATATCGAAGGGTGTACGTTTTGCACCTGCGTTTGTATGGACACGGTCGTCTGGCATTACCTTCAATGCCACTATGATGGCTGCTATTCCGACCGGCACGTTGAACCAGAATATCCAGTGCCAGTCCAGGTATTGAGTGATAAAACCTCCCATGGGTGCTCCAACGATCACACCCAGACCGGCGCCGGTTGATGTTATGCCGAAGGCCCAACCGCGTGTGCCCGGCGGTATGTACCTGATTATCATGGCCATCCCCACTGCATAAAGCATGGCGGCGCCCAGCCCCTGTATGCAACGAGCGCCCGAAATCAGGTATATGGTGGGGGCCAGCCCGCTCAGCAATGAACCGAAGGCAAAGAAAGCGAATCCGGCCACAAAAACGATTTTGAATCCCGTCCTTTCTCCCATCTTGCCGAAGATAAGCAGGGTGCTGGTGATGATCAGCAGGTATACAAGTGTGATGAGGACCGCGTCGGTGGGACTTGCGTTGAAGTCCGCTGCGATGGTGGGCAAGGCTACATTGACTATGTAGGTGTCCAGCGCAGCCATGAAAGCCGCGAATGCCACGCTTATGACTATCCAGAGCTGACGTCGACTGTCCTGGACTATAAAATCGGTCATTTACAACCTCTGAAAGAATCCGCCGGCGCTATTAAATATAGATTATAACAGAAGGGCATCTTTTGAGTGATGCCCTTCTGTTATATTTGGTTCAATGGTTTATTTTGCCGGCTGAGGGGGTGCCGGGTTTACCAGGTCGCCTGTCAGCTTGCCCGGGATCTCTTTAACCAGCTCATCGACAGACCAGAAGCCCTCGGCCTTGTTGATCTCCTTGATCAGTGCAGGCTCGGAATACAGTCCGACCTGGTTGAGGTTGATGAAGAGGGTCTTGCCATTGATGTTGGCAGCTTCATCCGTGCAGAGGAAAACCACTACAGGGGCGATATTCTCCGGCTTGGAGGCGAACATCTGGCTGATCATCGCCTCAAACTGAGCCTTATCTGTAACGCCGGCTGCAGCGGCCCTCTTCTCCCAGGCGGCCTTGAGCTCGGGCGTAACCGTCATACGCGTGGCTGCGTTGGGCCGGATGGCATTGCAGGTTACGCCGTATTTGCCCATGTCCAACGCTGCCGAGCGGGTGAATCCTACGATGCCTTCTTTAGCTGCACTGTAGTTGGTCTGGCCCATGTTGCCCAGGCCGGCGATGGAGGACGTGTTGACGATGCGCCCCCAGCGCTGCTGGCGCATATAGGGTGCTGCCGCCCTGGTGCAATAAAAATGTCCGTACAGGTGTATCTTGATGATGATATCCCACTCTTCCTCGCTCATATTGAAGAGCATGCGGTCGCGCAGGATGCCCGCGTTGTTGACCAGGATGTCGATGCGGCCGAATTTATCGATAGCGGTTTTTACGATGTTCTCTCCGCCCGCCCAGGTGGCCACCGAATCAAAATTGGGTACAGCCTCGCCGCCCAGCTTCTTGATCTCCTGGCAGACTTCCTCCGCCGGGCTGGCCGATTTGCCGGAGCCGTCCGAAGCTGCGCCGAGGTCGTTGACAACAACTTTGGCGCCCTCAGCAGCCAGCGCCATGGCCTCCGCACGGCCGATGCCGCGTCCTGAACCCGTAACGATTGCTACCTTACCCTTTAGCCTGTCACCCATATTGAATCACACTCCTTATTTTTATTAGTTGCGAGCAAAACCCTGGATATTGTACACCAACAGGGCAATGGCTGCATTCTGATAACAATGCAGATGTATAAATTATGCGGGCAAGCAGGATAATTATTATTTGGCAATAATTCTGGCCAGCAAAGACATAATGAAATACAGGTAGAAGACCATGGCCAGCATGATCCACACGATCGGTGTAAATCCCGCCACTGTCTGGTTGGTGGCCGCCATGATGATGCCGACGATGGTGAGCGCGTCACCGCAAATACCACATAGCCACATCATCCATCGCTGTTCCAGCATTTTGATCAGAAAAGTCATCACATACCTCCTTGTCCGCGATCACTGCGTTTAAGCCGGGGCCGCCGGCCCGACACCTTATACTAAGTTGACGTTGGGTATTTGTCAATTGGTTAAATAGTAGGCTGCAGAGGGCTATGGCCGATGCTGTCTGAGGGCCGAGGCAATCTCCTGGACAGATAGTCTTCTGAAGCTTCCTTCAGCCAGGTCGCCCAGTCTGAGATTTCCCGTTCTGACACGTTTTAAGGCTTTGACGGTATATCCGAGATGGGCGAACATGCGCCTGACCTGGCGGTTGCGCCCCTCGTGGATGGTGATGCTGTAATTGTAGGGCGGCTCATAGGTGATCTCCTTAACCCTGGCGGGCGCGGTGATGCCGTCATCCAGCAGCACGCCTTTCTCCAGCAGCTCTTTTTCCTGCCGGCTCAGCGTATTTTCTATGTGCACAAGGTATTCCTTGCCAAGCTCGAAACGGGGATGTGTCAGACGGTAGGTCAGGTTGCCGTCGTTGGTTAGC